>VBMB01000039.1 GCA_005878525.1 Methanobacteriota archaeon | reverse complement strand
GAGGGTCTCCAGGCCGCCCTTCGCATCGTCGAGCGTCGCCTGGGCGGCCGCCATGGCGAAGAGGGCGTCCGCGTCCCCTGGGTTGAGCTTGAGCCTCTCGGTCGCAATCTGCAGGATGAGACGGAGTCGTTGAGCCCGTTCGTCTTGGGATTCCAAGACGCTCCCTCGGGCCGCGGCCGCGGAGGCGGCCGGCTTCGGCGTGTCCGCCACAACCCGCATGCCCGCTTCGGAGATCTCGAGGACGCGGAATGTCGGGTCCGGCGCCGTGTCCTTGAGATGGAGGACGCCGATCTTCCGGCCAATCCGATCTCCGCTCCGCGTCCGTTCGATCTCGATGACGCCGTCGAAGGGCTGGTGAAGGGTGGTGAGCTGCGCGGCTGAGTGCATCTCTTTCTCGAGCAACACGAGGCTCGTGAACTGGTGGCGGTCGAACTTCCTCTTCGCGCTCTGCGCGAAGGCGTAGACCTGAGTCACTTCATACGAGCTCGTCGCAGGCGACAGCAGCTCGATCACGGCCCGCCGCGATCCGCCTCCGGTCAGGCCGGCGATGGCGCGGCTCAGCGCCACGCCGAGGTTGGTCAGGTCGATCGAAGAACGGATGACGATCCCGCGGTCCTCGATGTCCTGCACGGTCTCTTCGCTCCACGAGTACCAATCGACGACCCGGAGCCGATTCTCGTTCGTGACCGACTCGAGATTCACGCCGAGTTCCCGCAGCTCCGCGATGACGGCGTCCGGCGATTGCGAGGCGGTAACAACCAACCCGCTCCCTCCGGACTTGAGGCCTTCCGCCAGGAACGTGAGCGCAAAGCGGAGTTTCTCTTGACCCGGGGGTCCCTGCAGGACGACGCTCGCGCCGACGGGCAGACCGCCCTGGACCATCGCGTCGCACCCCGGGATGCCGGTCGGGAGCCGCGGCATGGAATCATCCCTCCAACGGACGAGTCAGGCCGCATCGGAGTGCGAGGTCCGGATGGGCGGCGATCGCGTCTCGGAGCGCCGCCTGGAAGACTCCCTTCGCCGAGTTCGCCCCGAGCCCCTGCGCGCATACGTTCCAGAGATCCCGATGGACCGCCGCGACGAGTTCCCGGAGTCGGTCCAGGCCCGCCTCGGTCCCGTCCACCATCTGATCGAAGACCGCCTTCCGGAGCTCCTGATGGTTCGTCGTCAGCCGATGTTCCATCTCAATCTCGATCGCGGGCGTGCCGACGTATCGAATCCGCTCAAAGAGCGAGTGGAAGTACTCGACGTAGAAGTCGACCACTTCGCGAAGGGGTCCCGCCTCGTCCTCGAGATTCACCTCGAACCGCAGGTGGGGGGACCGCAGTCGATACTCGAACGTGCGGGCGTCGTGGGGCCGACGATCGACGAGGCCGAGCTCTGCGAAGCGCTGAAGGAACTTCGACGCGGTCGTGATGTGAACGTCCAGGGACCGCGCGACCTCGCTCGAAAGGTGCCAGTTCCCGTCGCGCAGGGCCCGGAGGATCGAGACGCTGTGCTCGCCGGAGAGGAGGAGAATGGCCTGTCGGAACGTCTGCTGGTCCATATCGGCGTACCTCGTAATCAAGCGTGCCCGGGGAGGCGAAGTCTATTTGTCGTGGAGTTGGGGGCTCTTAAGGGATGTCCCGGGATTCTCAGGCTCGATTATCTAGGGGAAGAACGAACGAATTCGGAGCCCTACCGCGGTCCTTGTTCGCTCGAACTCCGTCAATCGCGATCCGCTGCTGCGCGGAGGGAGAATTTCAACCGCCCTCCAAGTGAATGCTAAGCAAGGTTGAAGTACGGGTACCCGATTCGGGCCCCCTACGGCCGTCCCGCCCGATCGATAGTCGACCCCTTCGCCCGCGGCCCGGTGCGAGGGACACCGATGCGTTACACGCGATTTGAGAAGGCTCGCATTATCGGAGCGCGAGCGCTCCAGATCAGCATGGGATCGCCGATCCTCATCGACGTGCCGAGCGGGATCGTGGATCCGATCGAGATCGCATGGATCGAGTTCAACAGTGGCGCGATCCCGATCACCGTCAAGCGGGAGACCTAGGCCTCCGGCCGGCCGCCACGCATTCCGGGTCGGGAGAAGTGGTTCGGAAATTGCAGCCCGAATCGTAGTGTTTATATAGAACCGCATACACATTATTGACCGCGAAAACCTCTTGGAGATGGCGCACCATGGAGCGAAAGAGCAAGGAGATTCAGGCTCAGGATGGCCAGACGAGCCTGGCGAGGACGACCGTTTCGCCCTTCGCCTGGTTGGACGACATGGACCGGTGGTTCGACAACTTCCGCCGGAGCTTCGAGGACCGCTTCTGGGGAGGTCCGCTCGCCCAGTGGACCGACTCCGACCTGCGTGTCCGCGAACCCCTCGTCGACCTGATCGACAAGGGTTCCGAGTTCGTGGTCCATGCGGAACTCCCCGGCGTTTCGAAGGAGGACGTCGACCTAACCGTCACCGCGGACGCGATTGAGATCCACACGGAGACGAACCGCTCCCGGAAGGAGAACGAGAAGAACTACCAGTACCGCGAGCGGACGTACCAGGCCCTCCACCGCCTGCTGAGCTTCCCGGAGGAGGTCAAGGCCGACCTCGCCTCCGCGACGCTCAAGGACGGCGTCCTCGAGGTCCGGGTTCCGAAGAAGGAGCCGACCCCGGAGCCGAAGCCCGTCAAGGTGCCGGTCGAGTGACGCGGCCCCTTGACGTTTCCCCTTCTCTTTTTCGTTTCGAGGTATTCAACATGAGTTCAAGTAACTCCGATTCGTTGCGAAGTCCCGCGAGGGCCGCGCGTGCGGTCCCGCGCGAGAGGAGACACGCTGAACATGGCCGCCGGCCGTGAGAAATTCCTCCGAGTCGCCGAGGCGAAGCCCGCCGATGCGGGACGCGGGATCGTGCGCATCGACCCCGAAGTCATGAAAATTCTCGAGTTGAAGGAAGGCGACATCGTCCTCATCGAAGGCGCGAAGTCGACGGCCGCCGGAGTCCGCCGCGGGTATCCGGAAGACGCGAATCGCGGCGTGATCCGGATGGACGGGATGCAACGGCGCAACGCCGGCGTCGGGATCGACGACAAAGTCGGTCTGCGCAAGGCCCTGGCCCGTCCCGCAGAGAAGGTGTCGCTCGCCCCGACCGAGGCAATCCGAATCATGGGCGGCGAGCAGTACATGGCGCAGGTCCTCCAGGGCCGCGCCATCACTCGCGGCGACGTGATCAGCGTGAGCGTGATGGGCCGCAAATTCGATTTCGTGGTCACGTCGTTCGCTCCCGGCGCGGACGCCGTCCTCGTCGAAGCGGAGACGGAAATCAAGATCGCCGAGAAGGCGATGAAAGAGGAAGAGGCGAAAGTCCCGAAAGTCGACTATGAGGACATCGGCGGCCTCGGGAGCGAAGTCCGCAAGGTCCGCGAAATGATCGAACTCCCCCTCCGGCATCCGGAACTGTTTGAGAGACTCGGCGTCGAAGCGCCTAAAGGCGTGCTGTTGCACGGCCCTCCGGGGACCGGGAAGACGCTCCTCGCCAAAGCCGTCGCGTCCGAGACGAACGCGAACTTCCATTCGATCTCCGGGCCCGAGATCATGTCCAAGTTCTACGGACAGAGCGAAGAGAACCTGCGGGACATCTTCAAGCAAGCCGAGGAGAACGCACCGAGCATCATCTTCATCGACGAGCTGGACTCGATCGCGCCGAAGCGAGACGAAGTCATGGGCGAAGTCGAACGCCGCGTCGTGGCCCAGTTGCTCGCCCTGATGGACGGCCTTCAGGCGCGCGGCAAGGTCGTCGTGATCGGCGCCACGAACCGTCCGAACGCGCTCGATCCGGCGTTGCGCCGGCCGGGTCGGTTCGATCGCGAGATCGAGATCGGCGTCCCCGACCGCGACGGTCGGCTCGAGATCCTGCAGATCCACACGCGCGGCATGCCCTTGTCGAAAGACGTCGACCTCAAGGAACTCGCGGGCCTCACCCACGGGTATGTCGGCGCGGATCTCGCGGCTCTTTCGAAGGAGGCCGCGATGCGCTCCCTCCGACGGATCCTGCCCGACATCGACCTCCAGGCCGACGTGATCCCGCCGGAAATACTGAACCGATTGACGGTCACGAAGGACGATTTCCTCGAGGCATACCGGGAGATGGAGCCTTCCACGCTGCGGGAGGTCCTGATCGAGAAGCCGAACGTCAAGTGGGAGGACATCGGCGGCCTCGACGAGGCGAAGCAGGAACTTAGGGAGTCGATCGAGTGGCCGCTCCGCATGAACAAGATGTTCGCCCACTTTGACGCCCGCCCCCCGCGGGGCATCATCATCTTCGGGCCTCCGGGCACCGGGAAGACCCTCCTGGCCAAGGCGGTCGCCACCGAGTCGGAGGCGAATTTCATCTCCGTGCGCGGCCCCGAGTTCATGAGCAAGTGGGTCGGCGAATCGGAGCGGATGGTCCGGGAGACGTTCCGGAAGGCCAAGACAGCGGCTCCGTGCATCATCTTCTTCGATGAAGTCGACGCGATCACGCCGGTGCGCGGCGGCATCGAGGATTCTCAGGTGACGGAGCGCGTGATTTCCCAAATCCTCACGGAGATGGACGGGCTCGAGGAATTGCACAACGTCACGGTCATCGCGGCGACGAACCGCATGGACCTCGTCGACCCCGCGCTCCTTCGTCCGGGGCGCTTCGACCGGCACATCTACATCGCGCCGCCCGATCTCGCGACGCGCAAGGCGATCCTCCGGATCCACACGCGCCGGAAGCCGCTCGGGAAGGATGTCGACCTCGACGACATCGCGCGGCGGACGGACAAGTACACGGGTGCGGAACTCGCGGCGGTGTGCAACGAGGCGGCGATGCTTGCGATTCGCGAGACCGCAACGAAGTTCCCGGACCTAGACGAGGCGGCGCTCAAGAACGTCACCATCGAGAAGAGGCATTTCGAAGCCGCATTGAAGAAGGTCCAGCCCCAGACTGAAGATCCGGCGCTCTACAGCCGCCTGCCATCCCGCTTCCGGGAGAGCCCGGAAGTCAGCTGAGCACGAAAGGTTAAGCCGGGCCGCGGGGAATCGCCGCCGATGGCGGCCTCCGCTCCCGGGAAGCTCATCCTCTTCGGGGAACACGCCGTCGTCTTTGGGGAGCCGGCGCTGGCGACGGCCATCAACCTCCGCGCCGAGGTGTACGCGCGGCCCCATCCGGAGTGGAGGGCGGACGGCGGCTCGATCGACGAGCCCCGGTACCGGTATGTGAAGGCAGCGATTGCGAAGGTGGCGACCGTCGGGCCGTTGTGGGTCGAAGTCCGTTCGATGGTCCCGAGCGGCGCGGGACTCGGGTCCTCCGCGGCGGTGACCGTGGCGACCCTCGGGACCTTGCACGGCATGGGCGGATCCATCGACGCGAAGACGATCGCGCGCGAGGCGTTCGAAGTGGAACATGAAGTCCAAGGCCGCGCGAGCCCGATCGACACGAGCACCGCGAGCGCGGGCGGCGGGCTGCTCGTGCTCCCGAAACCGCAGGGCGACCTGCTGTGGACGATCGAGCGCGACGCGCGTCGGTGGTGCCTGCACCGGACGAACCTGCCTCCCCTGGAATTCGTGATCGGGAACACGGGAATCAGCGCGGCGACCGGGCCGCTCGTCGCGAACGTGAAGGAACGGGTCGAGCACGACCGAAAAGCCGCCGAGGCCGTTCGAGAAATCGGACGGATCACCCTCGACGGACTGGAGGCGCTCCGACGGAACGACCTCGTGGCGGCCGGGCGATTGATGGACCGGAACCACGCGTTGCTCACCGTGCTCGGCGTGGGTCACCCGATGCTCGACCGCCTCGTCCAAGCCGCCCGGAGGACGAGCTACGGTGCGAAACTCACCGGGGCGGGCGGCGGCGGCAGCATCGTCGCGCTCTCGGACCGGCCGGCGGAGACGGTCGAGGCGATCCGTGCGGCCGGCGGAAAGGCGTTCGTCGTCAGGTCGGATCCGATCGGAGTGGCGACCCTTTCATGAGACGGGCCCAAGCCCACAAAATCCGCGGGACCCGCGACGAACGGTCGGCCGGACCGAGGTCCCTCCTCATCGTCCACGCGGCCGAGCTGATCACGCTCCAAGGGCCGGCGGGCCCCCGCCGGCGCGACATGTCGGAGGACCTCGGGCTCGTCGAGGATGGAGCCGTCTACGCCGAAGGTGAACGAATCGTGGACGTCGGGCCGACTGCGGACGTCCTCGGCCGACATCCCCACGCCAGCGTGACGATCGACGCGACCGGACAGACGGTCCTGCCCGGCTTTGTGGACGCGCACACCCATGCGGTGTTCGCGGGCTCCCGCGAGCACGAGATCGAGTGGAAGGCGCAAGGGATGGGTTATCGAGAGATCGCGGCCCGCGGAGGCGGCATCCTCCATACCGTACGTGCGACGAGAGAGGCCGACGAGGAAGATCTGGCCCGCGCCGCCGCGGAACGCTTTCGATCGATGCTCGCCTTCGGGACGACGACGATCGAGGTGAAGAGCGGATACGGACTTCGGACCGAGGATGAGCTGAAGATCCTCCGGGCCGCGGCGAAAGGTGGCCAGGCGGCCGGCGTCGATGTGGTTCGGACCTTCCTCGGAGCGCACGCGATTCCTCCCGAATTCGAGGCTCGGGCAGACGCGTACGTCGAACTGGTCGCAGGTGACATGATCGATGCGGTCGCGAGTTCGCGTCTCGCCTCGTTCTCCGATGTCTTCGTGGACGACGGATTTTTCACCGTGGACCAAGCGCGACACATTCTCACGCGAGCGAAGTCCGCGGGCCTCGGCGCGAAAGTCCATGCGGACGAACTCGCGAACACCGGCGGTGCGGTTCTCGCCGCGGAAATCGGCGCGGCATCGGCGGACCACCTTCTTCATGCGTCCTCGGACGGAATCGATGCCCTCGCGCGGACCGCGGTCGTCGGGGTCTTGCTCCCGGCGACCTCGCTGGTCTCCCATCTCCCGTTCGCGGACGGTCGGCGCCTCATTGCGGCCGGCGTTCCGGTCGCCCTCGGGACCGATTTCAACCCGAACACCTGGTGTGAGTCCCCGCAGCTCACGATCGCGCTGGCGTGCCACCACAACGGCCTTCTCCCGGCGCAAGCAATCGTCGCTGCGACGATCAACGCGGCCCACGCGGTCGGCGTGGGAGCCGAGGTCGGGAACTTGGAGCCCGGGAAGCTGGCGGACATCCTCGTCCTCGGGGTCCCGTCGTACCGTCACCTCGGATACCGGATTGGCGGGAACGCGGTCCGGGTCGTCATCAAGCGAGGCGCGGTCCAGATCGGCGGTCCGATTCGATAGACGACACCCGTCGTTCGGAGGCAGCGGATTCTTCTCGCCGACCCGCATCCCGGAACGGAGGCTCTGAATGATTGCGCGGACGTGGCACGGAGTGACGGAGGCATCGAAGGCCGATGCGTATTTCGAGGTGCTCCAGGAGTCGGGGCTCAAGGAGTATCGGGACACGCCCGGCAACCAAGGCGTGATTGTCCTTCGCCGAACGGACGGTGACCGGACGCATTTCCTGCTGATTACGTTCTGGGAGTCGTTCGATGCCATCCGCCGGTTCGCCGGCCCGAATCCGGAGCGTGCCGTGTACTATCCGAAGGACAAGGAATTCCTCCTCGAGTTCGAGCCAACGGTAACACATTACGACGTCCTGTTGTCGCAGACCGATGGCGACGGCGAACCCCGGCGACCTTGAATGTCCCTACGGCGGCTGAGAGACCGTGGCGTTCTCGAGTCGCGAACCCGCGCGAATCGTCATCATGTCTCCGATGATGCTCGCCACGATCCGCGCCCCCTCCTCGACCACGCAGCCGCGCGAGATGACGCTGTCGACGATTTCCGAGGCGGCGCCGATGACGCTCCCCTCGAGAATGATGCTGTTTCGGACGACGGCGTTCCCTTCGACCCGCGCCGATTCGTAGAGGCAGGCATTGTCCATCACGCTCCCGGCCCGGAGGACCGTCCTCGGGCCGACGTAACAAGGCCCGCGGATCGTGACCCCTTCGTCCACCCGAGCCGCGGGATCGAGGATCACCGGCCCCTCGCTCTTCACCCCCGCCCGCCGGAGCGGCTTCCCCTCCCGACGGACGATCTCCATGCTCGCCTTCCAGAGGTCGTGCGGCCGGCCGATGTCCATCCACACCCCATCGATGCGGGAGCCGTACAGTGGGACGCCTTTCGAAAGCAATTTTGGGAAGAGGTCCTTCGAGAAATCGAATTTCTGGTCCGGCGGGATGAACTCCAGGACCTCGGGCTCGAGCACATAGATGCCCGCGTTCGCCAGGTTCGAGAACGCCTCCTCCTTCCGCGGCTTCTCCTTGAATTTCTGAATCCGGCCGTTCGCATCGAGGCCCACGATCCCGAACTGCGTCGGATCCTCGACCTCCGTCAGGGCGATCGTCACGACGCCGCCCTTCCGCTTGTGGAAATCGTACAGCGCCTTGAAGTCGACATCGCAGAGAATATCGCCCATCGCGACGAGGAACGTGTCGTCGATGAACATGCCGACTCGACGGACCGCGCCGGCGGTGCCCGCCGGGTTCTCTTCAAAGCTGTAGAGGATCGACGCGTTGTAGTCCAAGCCATCGCCGATCGACTTGATCAGGGTGTCCGAGAGGTATGCCGTCGTCACGATGATCTCGTGGAATCCCGAAGCGGCGAGGGAACGCAGGACATAGTCGATGCAAGGCCGGCCCGCGACCGGGATGAGCGGTTTCGGCCGCTTGTACGTGAGCGGTTTCAGGCGAGTCCCTTCGCCGCCCGCGAGGACGACCGCCTTCATCGACCGATCTCCACTTTCCCTTTCTCGAGCAGCGCCTTCAGAGCGGCGTCCGCGGAGGCTTCGAGCTTCTTCTCGTCGAGGAGCGCATCCCGGACGGCGCGGTTCTGTTGACGCAGCAGGGTCCGGGCCTCCCGGACCTCCGAGCGCTTCGCGCCCTTGATCGAGAGGACCTTCTCGCGCATCTCGACGACCTTGGCGTGGATTTCGTCGGCTTTGCCGCGCGCGGCGAGGAACGCCTCGTGTTTCTCATTCCCATCGTGGATCAGGGCGGCGATCTGATGGACGATTTCGACGGTCTCCTCGTGGACCGAGCGCGCCTTCTCGCTGAGCGCGACGGCCGCCTCGTGCTCTTTCTCCGCCGCCTCGAAGAACTCCGTGATCCCGGAGTCGATGTCCTTGATCTCCTTCGCAATCTTGTCCTGATCCGCCTTGAGGCTCTCGAGTTGCTTGAGGCGTTTCATCGATCCCTTGAGTTCGCCGAGCAACTCGTTTTCCGCGCTCAGCGTCAAGGAGGCGGTCTGCTGCCGCATCTCCATCTGGGAGACGCGCCGCTTCAGGGAGCGCAGCTCCGTGCCGACATCCGCGGTGCCGGAGCCGCGGAGTTTCCGTTTCATCTCGATCAGGGCCTTCGCCTTCGCCTGGAGCTCGTCCCGCTTCTCCCGGTGCTTCCGCGCCTCGCCGGCGAACGAGGCGCGGCGGTCCTTGAGGGCCCGGAGCTTCGCACCGATCTCCCGCTTCTTCTCGTGGACGAGATCCCGCTCCTGCCGGAGGAGCTGCGCCTCCTGGTTCAGGGCGTCGCGCTTCTCGAAGAGACTCTGGAGCTTGATCTCCGCCTGATCGAGTTCAGAAAGGGTTTTCTTCCGGACCATCGAGTCCCCCGCGGCAAGATGGAATGCAGCGATTGACGGATGTGCCATTAACCTTTCGCCATGCGAACCGCGTCGGCGATGCGACCGATTTCCTCCGGGGACAACGCCTCGACGCGCCGCGTCCGGAACGGGACGGTCGGGAGGACCGCCTCGAGGGCCTCCGGCGACCCGGCCACGGCCTTCCAACCGAGGCGGAGGCCGTTCTCGACCGTCTTCCGGCGGTGCTTGAACAGGACATCGACGACCGCGTCGTACCGGTCCGGGTCCCCGATGGGGAACGGGGCGGGGCGCGGTTCGAGCCGCACGAGCGCGGAGTCGACCCGAGGCTGGGGATGAAACGCGTTTCGCGGCACCCGTTCCAGGATCTCGCAGGCGGCCCGTCGGTAGACGCCGACGCTCAACCGCGAGTAGTCCGAGGTCGCGGGCTTCGCGATCATCCGGCGCGCGAACTCCCATTGGTACATCAGGACGGCGCGACGGAACGACTCGCCGAGCAACCGGAACGTCAGCGGTGACGAGATCTGGTATGGCAGGTTCGAGGCCATGACATCGAAGCGGGGCCATCCGATCGCGAGCGCGTCGCCTTCGATCACCTCGACATCGGGCAGGCTCTCGCGCAGGTACGTCGCGAACCGGCGGTCGGCCTCGATGGCCACGACGTGCCTCGCACGCTCCGCCAGGAGGCGGGTGAGGACTCCCAATCCCGGTCCGATTTCCAGGACCGTATCAGACGAGCCGATCGCCGCGTGGCCGACGTGCCGCAGTGCCACCCGGGAGTCGACGAGGAAGTGTTGACCGAGGCGTTTCCTCGGTCGGATCCCCAGGCGGTCCAGCACGCGGCGGGGAGCCTCGTCCACGCAGGCCGGACGGACTCCGGCCGCTTTAGGGTTGTGCGGGGACCGTGGCGGTCGCGTCGAAGTCCGTCGCGTGATACGCCAGGGTCGTGTACGTGGTCGTGGGGTCGATGCCGCGCGCCCCCGGGGTGATCGAGAGCGTGGCCAGGTATGGACCATCGATCCCGCGAAGCCGGATGTCGGGCCCGGCGAACGAGAACTCCGCCCACTGGAGGCCTTCTTGCAGCCACACTTGGATGAACGACTTCGCGATTTCCGGGGAGCCGGCGGCTCCGGCGAGCAACCCGGACACGTCGAAGCTTGCCGTCGCGAAGACCTCGACCTCCGCCCGAATCACGAGAGCGTCGTATGTGCCGTCCCCGTTGCGATCGGGGGTCAGCACCTCGAACCGGCCGGTATATCGCAGGAGCTCGACCGTGTCATCGAAGTCGGCCGCTCGGTACGCGGACGTCGTCCCGCACAACGTCTCCGGATAGTAGGCCGGTTGAGGAGGCAGGATCGTGCCGATCGGGCCCGGCGTCACGTTGCCGCCGGCGTAGGCCATAGGGCTGTAGTACAAGGTGAGGCCGAAGTCCCACGGACCGTCCACGCCGGCTTGACGGATCAGATCTCCGCGGAACCGCAAGACCACGCTCGTGTCGGTCGTCGCCAGGTCGAAGTCCCGATAGGCGTACGCGATGAGCCGCACCGCATTGGTGCCGCCTTTCGAGAGGTATCCGTTCAAGGTGTAGTGACCCGCGAGGTTCACGTGGACCCCGGCCCGGAGTTCGAGGAAGTCGGCGAGCCCGTCCGCGTCGAGGTCCACGGCCGAATCCGTGTGCTCGCCGGTGAAGGTCGCGGGCCGCACGGGCTGCTCGAACTGCGACGCGGTGTAGGCTTTCGTCGTGTAGTTCCATTCGACGACCGGGCCACCCCAGTCGGCGATCGGTCGCATCGTCATGTACGGAATGCCGCCGATCGACAAACGAGCATGGACGCGATACGGTCCGTCGACGCCGCTCCGGGCGATGTCCGTTCCCGAGAAGGCCATGCGGACGGTTTGTGTCCCGTCCGGGAAGAAGTAGCGCTCGTAGACGTAAGCGATCGGATATGCGTTGGGAGTCGGGGAGAGAGTCCCGCCCCCGAGGATCGGCACAGGGGTCGGCGCTCCGTACCCGCACGCTCCACTCGGCGGCGGACTCGAACTCGATAGGTCGGCCGAGATGTCCCACGTGCCGGCCTGGGGAAGCGAGATCTGCGCCTCGACCACGAGCCAGTCGAAATGCGCGTTCGCGTTCGTGTCGAGGCCGTAGTCGGTGCCCAGGTCGCCCGCGGCGCTCATCAGGGCATGCACACCCCACGCGGCACCGCCGGTCGCGAAGGCCATCGTGATGAACAAGACGATCGTTCGACCTGTCAGCAACAAGTTCGCACCGTCGCGGACGTAGATGGTCGGAGAATATCAGACCGCGTTTCTCGTTCGGCTTTCCTCTAACCGATATTGCCACCCATCAGTATTTGAACGAGAAGTCGGCATCGGGTGGCGTGTCCGCCCCCTGGTCCGCACTCCCTTTCCAGGACGACGGGAGTCTCCAGTGCTGGATGGTCGGGCTAATCATCGGGGCGCTCGTCCTCGTCCTCGCGATCCTGATGGCGTACCAACGATACGTGGCCGGCAAGAAGCCGGTCCAGCACCTGTGCGACTACTGCGGGCACATGGTCACGGCCGTGAGCGACTGCCACCACGCGCCCGTCCGAGAGCGTTTCCTCCACGGCACTTGCATGGAGTGCAAACAGGACTGCCGACTCGTCTGCGCTCGGTGCAAGAATCCGCTCTGAGAGAATCGCGCCGCCAGGGTTATAGGCCCGAGGTCGTTGCCAACGGAGCCCATGTCCAGTCTTCCCGCCGCCCCGAGCCCCGCCAAGCCTGCGGTTCCGCGCAGCGTCCTGCTCGCGGACGCGAAGGTCACGATTCGCGCCCCCATCCCACGGGTGTTTGAGGCCCTTCTGGATCCGGAACAACTCGTTCAGTGGTGGGCGGACGATCCCCGCGTGGAGGCCGAGTTGGGCGGCCGCTATGAAGGAACCTTCTCCGACGGTCGCATCGAAGGATCGATCACGGCGATCGATGGCCCCGGCCAGTTGTCGTTCATGTGGCCGATCCCTCAAGAAGGCGGATCGGTCGAGACGAGCGTCGCGTACGAACTCGCCCCGAAGGGTCCCGAGACGTTCGTGCATCTCGTTCATCGCGCCCCCAAGCCGGTCCCGGGAGAATGGACGGACTTCTGGAACGGGGCGCTGGAATCCCTTCGGGCGTTCCTCGAGTCGAGCGCCCCGGTCTCCGAGTAGATTCGCACACCTCCCACCCGAAGAAGGAAGCCCACCGAAAGTATACCTCTACTTAGAGGTATGAAAATGGAAATCGGATGCGGGGCCCGGATCCGTGAGTTCGACGGACGGCGTTATTTCTACTTCTGGCACTACGAGCGAGACAACGGTCGGTCCACGCGGAAAGAGGACTACGTCGGCCGCGTCGACTCCGAAAAGGCGAAGGCGGTTCTCATGCGTCGGATGGCCGCCTATCACCGGAACGCGGAGCAGGAGTTCGCGCGGAAGCGGGCTCGGATCGAACGCCTGATCGCGGCGAACCATACCTCCACTTAGAGGTACGAGGTCGACGGCGGCCGCGTCCGTCTGCCGTGCGACCGGCGTCCAGCGGTGGGGAATCTTTATCCCACATCGTCCCTTCGTCGAGGCGTGCGCCTTGAGGAGCGACCCTACGGCGGATTCGCCCGCGGTGCGCTTCCGGTCGGCTGCTCCCAGTGCACGGACGGCTCGAAGATGGTCCTCTTCGTCACGGGCATCTGCTCCTTCCACTGTTTCTACTGTCCGGTCTCCGACGAAAAAATGTACAAGGACGTCGTGTTCGCGGACGAAAAACGCGTCACGCGAGACGAAGACGTCCTGGAAGAAGCGCACGCGATTCGGGCGACTGGCGCCGGGATCACCGGCGGAGACCCGCTCGATGCGGTCGAGCGCACCTGCCACTACATCCGCCTCCTGAAGCACGAATTCGGCCCGAAGTTCCACACGCATCTCTACACGATGTCGACGGACGCGGACAAGATCCGGATGCTCGCGGAGGCCGGCCTGGATGAAATCCGCTTCCACGTGCCGCCCGGCCTCTGGTCCCGGGCCGACGGCAGTGCCTTCGTGGGGGCTTCGCGTCTCGCGCGGTCGCTCGACCTGACCGTCGGGATCGAGGTGCCGCTGATCCCGGAGCGCGAACCCGACCTGGTCCGGCTGATCGAGTGGGCCGGGGCCGAGGACCTCGCCTTCGTGAACCTGAATGAGATGGAGTTCTCCGAGGCCAACTTCCCGCGGATGAAGGTCCACGGATACGAGATGAAGCACGAACTTTCGTACGGCGTGAAAGGCGCCGACCCGGTCGCTCTTCGAATCCTCGAACGACGCTGGAAGACGACCGTCCACTATTGCACGAGCGGATACAAGGACGGCTGGCAGCTCCGGTCGCGCATCAAGCGACGCGCCGAGAATGTCGCGCATCCGTGGGACGTCATCACGGAGGACGGGACCCTCCTCAAGGGAATCGTCGAAGGCGCCGATCTGGAGCCATTGATGAGAGACCTCGCGAACACCTATCACGTCCCGACGGATCTCATGGGCGTGGACGGCCCGAGGAAGCGCCTCGAGATCGCGCCCTGGATCCTCGAGGAGATCGCGTCGAAGCTTCACCGGCCTGCGTTCCTCGTCGAGGAGTATCCGACCTCGGACGGCCTCGAGGTCGAGCGGACTCGGCTGGCGTAGACGCACACGTCGCGCACCGCAATCCATCCCGCGCCGAAGGTCGCCACGGTCCCGCGGTACCGCCGCAAATCCTGCACGCCAGACCGCGCAACCGCCCGGACCATGCATCAAGCCTCGATTCGATTCTGGAGCCATCCGGGAACTCGATCGCGAGGCGAGCCGTCGGGACCAGGATCGCGCGGATCGAACATAGCGAGGCACTCGCCTTCGGATCGAACCGCTCGACGGCTTCCGTGAGGCGGCGATCCCGCTCCGCCATGACCGCTCGGAGCAGGTCCTGCGATCCGCCCGGGTCGGATTCGCGGAGTCCCTCGATGGTCCGGTCGAAATATCCGAAGATCCGCCGGACCTCCTCTTCCAACAAGCCAAGGCTCCGCGTGCGGAACCGTTCGACCTCGACGCCCGTGGTCGTGCGCAGGGATTCGGTCGCCAGGCGATATGCCGCCTCCAGATCGGGGCGAATCCCTGGGGAAGGATGCGGCACGAGACCCCGGTCCGCCCGATTGGGATCCACCGGCCACGTGGACCCGTCGACGGGCGAGACCGCGACCAGATGAAAGCTCTCGCGCTTCTCGTCCGAGACGAGGGTCACGCGAAATGCAAAGAGCAACAGAAGTCCGTCCTCGATTCCATCCACATGCGAGGAGACCGCGTTCTCCGGACCGAGGCCGCATTCATGGAGCCCCTCGGAGATCCAATCCGCTCCCGTGACCGTGTACTGCGACACATCCCACCGACCTCGGCGGACGGCGACAGACACCAGCCGCTCCAAGAAGTAGCTGCCCGGCGCGACCAGTTCTGCCTCGAACTCTCGGTTTCGTTCCGGATCGAACGCGAGCGCGAAGCGCCCGGGCACTTCGAGATCCCGCTGCACCGATTCGGGGGCCTGCACCCAGACGAGCGAATCGTCTTCGGACACGGCCGCGCCGAGATCGGTGAGCGCCTCGATGACGAACGGTCGTAACCGTGGCGCATCGCTCATGCAGACACCGCCTCGCCCGTTTCCCCGAGGACCGCGTCATTGGTTTCCTTGACCTGTTCATACTGGGCCCGCGCGCGGACCAGCGAATCCCCCAAGCGCCGGAGCGCGGACCGCCGTTCCTCTGCTTGGCGCAGCACCCAGATGTCCATCATCAGGTCCTCGAACGACCGACGCTCGTCGAGGTTGCCCAGGATCAGGTCGAGCTCCCCAACGACGAGCTCGAACATGTGGATCTTGCGGTCGAGGAGCTCCATCAAGTTCGCCTCCACGGTATCCTCGGCCCACACGTTCACGACGTGGACCTCGCGGTCCTGACCGAGTCGATGGACGCGCCCGATCCGCTGCTCGATCCGGAGTGGGTTCCACGGAAGATCGTAGTTCACGACGGTCCGAGCGAATTGGAGGTTCCGGCCCTCGCCTCCCGCCTCCGTACTCAGAAAGATCTCGCGGTCCTCGCGGAACGTCCGCACGGCCGCGTCCTTCGCCGCGAGGGAGAGACCGCCATGGTATGCCGCGACACGGTACCCGTCCGCCTCGAGGACCTCCCCGAGATACTGCAGGGTCCGCAGATACTGTGTGAAGATGAGCACCTTCTCGTCGACGGATCGGAGAAATTCGCGCAAGCGCGTTGCCTTCACATTCGCGGAAATCGTCACAGCCTCTTGTCGCAGTTCCTCCAGACGCTCCCGTTCGTCGAGCCGGAAGAGCGGGCTCTGAGCGAGACGCCTCAGCGTCTCGGCCACGGCGAAGGTGCTACTCCCGATCTCACGTTGCAGGACGATCAAAGTCAACCGGGCGGTCCACGGCAGGCGACCCGAAGCCGACCAGTACGCGTCCCGCACGAATTCCGTCACGTCATCGTAGAGGCGGCGCTCCGCGGGGCTGAGGCGGACCGCAAGGCTGTGCACGCGTCGCGGCGGTAACGTGAACGCAATGCCGCGTCGATTGCGGACCATCACGTCCCGGAGGAGCCCGCGCAGCTCCGGCACCCGCATCGGCACCCGTCGGTCCGGGCTCGCGACGTAGCGTTCGAGGAACCGGTCGTAGGTGTGCAACTGGCCGGGCTTCAAGAGGGTCACGAGGTTGAACAGCTCGTCCATGTCGTTCTGGACCGGCGTCGCGGTGAGCAGCAGCATGTACTTCTTCGAGAGGCCCGCGACGAACCGCCAGTTCAGGCTGAATCGGTTCTTGAGTCGATGGGCTTCGTCGACGATGATGAGATCCCAGGGCCGAGCCTGAGCGGCGCCGCGATGGGGCTCCCGTTTCGCGGTGTCCATCGACGCGATGAGGAACGGCTTCCGGTCCCAATCTCGGACGGATCGAAGGACCGCGAAGGGCAGGGAGAACTTCGTTTCCATCTCCTCTCGCCACTGGTCCGTCAACGCCGCGGGTGTGAGGACGAGGGCCCGGTGCACGAGTCCACGGACCGTGTACTCTTTGAGGACGAGTCCCGCCTCGATGGTCTTGCCGAGGCCGACTTCGTCCGCGAGGATCGCCCGACCCCGCATCTCCCGCAGGACCCGGAGGGCCGTGCGCTCCTGGTGATCGTACCGTGTGACGCCCTGAAGGACCGGCCATGCGAGAAGCCGGTCGAACCCGTCCACGAGCGAGATCCGATGGGCCTTCTCGTTCAGGCGCCACGCGGGCGAGCCGTCGCCGGGCGTCCGGAACGCTCGGGCTAGGACGTCGCGATCGGAATCGTCAAACCGCAAGGTGAGGGAGGCGTCCGCCGAAGGAGGGGGCTCCCTGGCCGGGAGGGACATGGGGGGATCCCTTCACCTGCCACCGCAGGCGCGACGAAAACATCCGAGGGCGTAATAATCGTTTGGTTCACACCGGGGAGGGTCCGTCGGTCCGCGAGACCCGTCCTCGTTGACGACGTCGCACCAAGGCCGAGATCCACTCAGGAACGCATGCGGTGATGCAGGTAGAGGGCGAGTCCCATCAGCGTCGCACCGACGAAATATAGACCGACTCCGAACCAGAGAAAGGGATGGGTCGGCTGCAGTACCGCCAACATGCACGCGGACCCTTGCTCAGACGCGCATGGTCGCGCAGGGCCGAATCCGTATAGAGTGGCGCGGGCGACGAGAAGAGAAACGGCTTGGAGGGTGATGGCCGCGAT
>VBMB01000038.1 GCA_005878525.1 Methanobacteriota archaeon | reverse complement strand
GTTGTCCATCCACGCGACCCGCACGTCCCCCGCACTCCCCGCCGCAATTCCCGTGAAGACGTGCCACGAGTTCGCGGCGTCGGTGCTTAGTTCAACTCGGGGCGACCAGGTTGCGCCCCCGTCGGTCGAAGTCTTGTACCAGACATGGGGTGCACCGTTGTCCACGAGGGGCGCGTTGTAGTTGACGTAGAGATTCCCCGCTTGGTCGACGGCGATGGCCGACCCGGTCCCCAAGTAGTCCCAGCCGCAGGTCGAGGGGCATGCCGGTCCCGGGGGCAGATTGCTGTCCACGGTGAGGATCGTCCAAGATACCCCGTTGTCCGTGGACTTCGTCACGATGACGTCCTGGGGACCTTGGGCGTTCCCGCTCTTGTGAATGACTTCCCAGGATGCGTAGATGACCCCGTTGGAGTCCACCACGATGCCACCATTCAAAGTCCATCCGATCGTATTGTTGTTGATCAGCACCGGGTTAAAGGTCGAGCCGCCGTCGTGGGACGCTGCAACGTAGAATCGCTGGGCGATGTCGAAGGCCACGTATACATCGTTGCCCCGGACCGCCAAGCCGGGCTTGTCCATCTGAGCGCTCTGCTTGATGCCCACGTCGACGGACACGGGAGCAGACCAGGTGGCCCCTTGGTCGGTTGAGTGCTGCACCACGGTGTCCTTGCCGAGGAGGTAGCTGACGAACACCTCTCCCGCCGCGTTCACCTTGACGTTCGGGTCGAACTGAACGGCGGAGTTCACCGTAAGCGGAACCGGGCCGCTGAAGCTCTTCCCGCCGTTGTGGGAAACCTGAACGACGATCGAGTCGATGGAACATCCCGTGCACCCCGGAATCCCGGAGAGGTGCGTCGAGAGCACGTAGACGTTCCCGAGGCCATCGGAGGCTACCGCGGGCTCCCAGTCGTCTCCCGCTGGAGGAAATCCTATGACCGTTGGCGTCGTGAAACCGGTGCGGCCCGCCGCGGCGCCGACGACCGAGAGGCCTGCGAAAGCGACCACCACTGCGAGCACACCGAGTCCGAGTGCAATCCTCCCCATGAGAACCCCTCGTGCCGCGGGAACGCGCTTCGACGGATAAGCGTTCACTCTCCTTCCCGCCCCTGAGAACGTCGACCCGGAATCCGTTTATGTTCCATCGGGCATACGGGGCTGGGGATCCCATGGTCAGCTCGCAAAGCCTGGCGAAAAGCATCGTGAAGGGAAGCCTTCGACCGAAACCCGACGAGGTCGTCCTCATCTCGACGTACCCACACACGATCGAGCTCGCGGAGGCGACCGCATTGGAGTGCCAGAAAGCGGGCGCCGATCCCGCGTTGTGGCTCGACACGGACGCCCTGTTCTACGGCAATTTCAAGAACTACTCCGTGGAAAGCCTCCATCGGGTTTCCGGCCACTGCGTCGGCCTCCTCGATTACGTGAATTCGTATGTCTGGTTGAACGGCCCTCGGAACCCCGCCCCGATGGCGACGGTCCCGCGCGAAAAGTTCGCGGCGATGTTCGAGGGGGAAAAGGCGCACTTCGACAAGATGTTCGCGAAGGTGCCGAAGAACGTCAGCCTCGCGATCGGCCAGGTCACGCGGGAGAGGGCGAAGACGTACGGCCTCAACTACCCGAAATGGAAGGCGATGGTCGAGGCGGCGACGGTGGTGAACACGGAGCGGCTCGCGTCGCTCGGCAATCTCGTCGCCGGTCTCGTCTCGAGGCCCGTCGATGTCCGCGTGACCGCGGAGAACGGCACGAAGCTGAAATTCCGACTCGCCGGACCCGAACGGAAGCCGTACGTCCACGACGGGGTCATCAGCGACGAAGACCTCGCGGTGGGGACCCTCGCCAGCCGCTCCGTCGACTTGCCGACGGGAGAGGTGGGCATCGCCCCGGTGGAGGAGAGTGCGAGCGGCACGTTCGTCGCCGACGTGCCGATCCCGCAACGCGGCCGGCTCGTCGAGGGCCTTTCGTGGACGTTCCGGAACGGGAAGGTGACGGACTTCACCGCGAAGAAGAATCTGCCGTTCGCCCAGACGAACTGGGCCGAAGCCACGGGCGCGAAGGACATCTTCGGCGAAGTTTCATTCGGGCTGAACTCGAAAGCGCTGCCGGGATTCATGCAGAACAGCATCGTGTCCGGTATCGTGAGCATCAGCATCGGGGATAACCGGGGCGCCGGCGGGAAGAACGACAGCAGCTACGGGTTCTCGGCGCCCCTCGCGCACGGGACCGTGGAGATCGGCGGGAAGACCGTGATCCAGGACGGGACCTGGACGATCTAGACCTCGCAGACGGACTCACGCAGTCCTCGCGCCCGGCCGGAGGATGACCTTCCGGGCCCCTTCGCGGGCTCGACACGGCTCTCCCGGCGGGGATTCCGCCGGAGGGTTCAAGTGGAGAGGTGGCATGGGCGAACGATTCCCATGTGGACTCCCACGCCGACTGTCCCCTCCGCACCGTACTCTCCGGCAGCGCGCAAGCCTGGATTCTTCCAGCGTCTGCGGATCGGCTGGCAGCTCACGAAGGTCAGCCTCGGCATCCTTCGCAAGGAGAAGGGGCTGATCCTCCTCCCGTTCTTCTCGCTCCTGATCACCGGTGCCGTCTGGATCGCGTTCTTCATCACAATCTTCTTCCTCACGGCTCCCTCGGACGTGTTCGGATTCTGGCTGTTCTATGTAGGACTCGCGATCGTTTACTTCGTCACGTTCTTCGTCTCGATCTACTTCAATGCCGCCGTGATGGGCGCTGCCATGATTCGATTGAACGGCGGCGACCCGACGATCTCCGACGGCCTGAAGGTCGCAAGGGAGAACGTCCGGCGCATCGCCGGGTGGGCTTTGGTAACCGCGACGATCGGTCTCATCTTGCGCGCGATCGCCGAGCGATTCGGTTTCCTCGGACGGATCATCGCAGGAGCGCTAGGCGCGGCGTGGGGCATCGTCACGTACCTCGTCGTCCCGGTGCTGATCTTCGAGAAGATTGGGCCGTGGGCGGCGGTGAAGCGAAGCGGATCTCTCTTGCGCCAGACATGGGGCGAAGCCGCGGGCGGATACCTCTCGCTCGGCGGGATCATCGTGTTGCTCGCGCTCCCGGCGCTTCTCGCGCCCCTCCTTGGATTCCTCCTCGGTGGCGTGATCGGCCTGATCGTGGGTCTCGGGATCGCGGTCGTCTACTGGCTGATCCTCGGCCTCGTCGGCTCCGCCGCTCAGAGCATCCTCGTCACCGCCTTGTACCGATACGCCACGACGGGCAAGCTGGGATTCGGATTTCCTCAAGACCTTCTCGCGGCGCGATACCCGAGCGCTCGCTGATTCATCGGATCGACGTGGCGTCCGCTTCGGAGTGCCGCCAATCGCCGTGGGGCGAGGTGCGATCAGGCCGTGGTCCAGGTCACTCCCGAGACCATGCTTCCGCTCGAGGTCACGAGCGAGATTTCTAGACTGAACCTCGTCGAACTCGGCAGCGGGGCGGAATCTCCCGTGACTCTCAACGCATCGCCCGTGCCAAAGAGCTGATCGTTGTTGTCATCGAGCCAGAACACACGGAGTGAGTAGCCTCCGGCGATCAAGACGACCGACCCGCCGGGCGGAGGCATGCCCGTTGAACTCCCCGATCCATTCGCCGCGACGCGGACCTGGAGGCTCGAGGGAGCGATTTCGCGGGAACTCGAGAGTACGGTGATCGTCGCGTTTCCGCCCGCTTGATCGACCTGCCCGAAGCTTACGATTATAGGCGGATTCGGACCCTGGAGAAGACCGGACACCATGATGTAGAGGACGGCCGCGAAGATCGCAGGGACCAGGACGGCCACGACCACCACGATCACGATGATCATCGTGATGTTGCTCCGCCTGGGAGGCGGGGGCGGATAAAACCCAGGATAGAACGGCGGCCCGGTCGGCGGAGGCGCCGCGGGCGAAAACGGGCTCGGCGATCCGGGTGACGGGCCCGGAGACGGTCCGCTCATCATGCACGCATTGGGCATCCCGCCGAATATCGTTTACCCAATAGGGAATGCCTGGGCAGCTCGCGGGCGCTCGGGCGCAGGTCAACCTTAAACAAGGTTAACTGGAGGCAGGACAAATTGTTAAGAGCCTCATGGCCCTTCGTTTGAATTCCTCTGGAGGACCGACAAATGGCCCGAGCCTTGTGGAGTGGCGCGATTGCATTCGGCCTGGTGAACATCCCCGTCAAGTTGTACGGCGCGACCGAGACGAAGGACCTCTCCTTCACGACCCTGCACGCGACATGCATGACCGCCCTGAAGCGGCCGTACATCTGCCCGAAAGACAACGTCCCCGTCGACTCGAAGGAGATGGTGAAAGGCTTCGAGTACGCAAAAGGCCAATACGTCATCCTGAAAGACGAGGACTTCGAGAAAATCCCGCTGGAGGCGACGAAAGCGCTCGAGGTCGCGGGCTTCGTCGACGCGGCGGAGATTTCGCCTCTGTATCGGGAGCGGAACTACTACCTCGGGCCGGAGGAGATCAGCCTGAAGCCATTCGAGCTGTTCCGCCAGGCGCTCATGCGGACGGGAAAAGTCGCGCTCGCCCGCGCGGTCTTGTGGAAGAAAGAGCAGCTCGTCGCGATCAGCCCGTTCGACGGGAGTCTGGTCCTCACGACGCTCATGTACCAAGATGAGGTGAAGGCGCCACCCGAGATTCCCGCGACCCGGCCCGTCGTGATCTCCGATGCGGAGCTCGATCTCGCCCTCCAGCTCATCAAGACGCTCGTCACGGAGTTCGACGCGTCAAAGTTCCGGGACCGTTACCGGGACGCCCTAATGGCGCTCATTCAGGCGAAAGTCGAGGGCAAGGAATTGCCGTCGGTCACGAAGGTCGAGACGAGGCCGACGCAGGATCTGATGGCCGCGTTGAAGGCGAGCCTCGAGGCCGCGAAGGCCAGCTGAGCGGATGCCGCCGTTCGACCCGTACACGCACGTGATCAAGCCGATGCTCGCGGAAAGCCGCCAGACCCCGTTCGATTCGAAGGACCACATCTTCGAGCTGAAATGGGACGGGACCCGGGCCCTCGCGGTCGTGCGCGACGGCCTGCGGTTTCAGAACCGCCGCCTGTCGTACGTCGAGTCGCGCTATCCGGACCTCGCGGTCCACACGCGGAAACCGGCGATCCTGGACGGGGAGATCGTCGTCATGAACGGTCCGCTGCCGAGCTTCGAGAAATTGCAACAGCGGGAGCAGGCGAGCGGCAAGATCAAGATCGACCATCTCGCGAAGACCCTGCCGGCGACGTACATCGTGTTCGACGTCCTCTACGTCGGCGACAAGTCCGTGATGGGCCTCTCCCAGATGGAGCGCAAGGCGATCCTGCCCGATCTCGTCGAGGTGGATGACAAAGTCGTCTTGAGCGACTACATCGAAGGCCGCGGGATCGATTACTACAACGCGGTCATCGCACGCGGCCTCGAGGGCATCATCGCGAAGCACAAGCTGACGCGGTACCAGGTTGGCAAGCGGAGCAAGGACTGGATCAAGATCAAGAAGAAGACGACCCTGGACGCGATCATCTGCGGCATCACCGCAGGCGAAGGCGAGCGGGAGGACACCTTCGGCTCCCTGATCCTCGGGGCGTACTTCGAAGGCTCGCTCTTCCATGTGGGCCGGGTCGGGACCGGGTTCTCCGAGAAGTTGCGGCGGACGTTATTCGAACGGCTCCTCGCGATACGGCAAGCCGAGTGTCCGTTCCCCGAGGTCCCGGAGGTGGACGCCCACGTTGGGTTCTGGACGAAGCCCGAGATCGTCGTCGAGGCGCACTTCCTCGAGTTCTCGAAAGACCGCCATATGCGCGCGCCGTCATTCTCGCGCGTCCGCGAGGACAAGCGGCCGGAGGAGTGCGTCGTCACGTTCTCTTGAGTTTTCGACTCCTTTAAGCGCTGCGGATGCGATTGGGCCCGAGGCGAGGAACCCCCATGGCGAAACTACAGTTGACGGACGTCGAGATTTATGTGAAGGACCTGAAGGCGGCACGAGCGTTTTACACCAAGAAGATCGGGCTGAAGGTGCGATCGTCGATGCCCAAGTGGGGCTACCTGGCCCTGGGCGCGACGAAGGGCGGCGAAGACGCGGCTCTCACCCCATGGCAGCCGGTCCCAGAGTGGGGGACGGAAATGTATGAGTCCCGCCTGAAGATGATTGGCGGCGTGACGGGAATCGGCTTCATTACGAACGATCTGAAGCGGACGATTGCAGACTTGAAGAAGAGAGGGACGAAGACCGCGATCGACGGCGATTCGCAGACGTTCGGGCGGTTCACGGATCCAGATGGCAATGTCCTGTTCCTCGCACAGCCGGCAAAGCCGAAGATCCGTCGGGCCGGAGTATCCACCCTCGGGTTCGTGACGGTCGCGTCACGCGACTCGAAGAAGACGGGCGAGTTCTTCCGCAAGGCCCTCGGCATGCGCAAGCAGAGGGCGGAAAGCGACGAGGAAGGATTCGATTCCTACCAGCTCTCGCCGAAGGCCACGGCCATTACGCCCTTTACCCCGAGGAAAGACATCTACGACGACCCTGCGGACTACGATGAGGACATGGCCCACATCGGCGAGGAGACGGGGATCGGCTTCACGACGAGCGACGTCTATCGGTTGCAGGAACAGCTGATGGCAAAGGGCGTCCGGTTCAAGGAGAAGGCAGAGGCCCAGGACTGGGGTGGCATCCGGGCGCGGTTCTTCGACCCGGACGACAACGTCTATTCCCTAGTCGAGTACAAGGCGTAGGCCGTAAGCGCGAAAGGAAAGGAGAGGTGGCGGACCCTGGGGTCCGCCTTGACATTTTCGCTAGGGGCCGTTCGGAGGCGTCGGCGGGAACGTCATGTCGAGGGGGTCCGCCTCTCGCGGCGGCGGTGCTTGGGGCAAGGGGGGCATCGGCTCGCGCGGAGGGCTCATGGGCCGCGTCGATGGCGGCGCCGGTGGCCGCTGGTCCCGCTTCCGCATTCCGAACAGCAGCCATCCGACGAACGCCAAGGCCGCCGCGAGGAGTGCGATGATCGCCTCGAGGACCAGGATCATCCCGAGGAGGTCACTCGCCTTCGGAGAAACGGCGCGAACGCTCACGCTGAACGTCGATGTCGCAGAGTTGCCGGCCGCGTCCATCACGGTTAGGCTTGCGGTGTAGGCCCCCGGTCGAGCATAGACGTGACTTGCCGCTGCGGTAGACACGGACGAATTGTCCCCGAAGTCCCAACGATACGATGTTACGCCGACGTTGTCGGTCGACGCCGACGCGTCGAAGAAGAGGGACTGGCCCTCGTCGACTGTGCGATCTCCGCCGCCGTTTGGTACCGGGGCTTGCGTGTCGCGGACCGTGACGATCACCGTCCCTTGGGCCACGTTCCCGGAGTAGTCCCAAACGGTCAAGGTCGCCGTGAGCACGCCAGGGGTCGCGTAAGAGTGGTTAGCGCTCGCGCCGGCGGCGCTGAATCCGTCGCCGAAGTCCCAGGCGTAGCCCGCGATTCCGAAATTGTCGGAGGAGCCGCCCCCATCGAACGCGACGTTGGCGCCTTGATCAACCGTGACCGCGACTCCGGCATTCGGAGTGGGCGCGACCACGTCGAGGGTCGCTGCGTACACATCCCAACCGGTCGTTCGGGTGTCGGTGAACGCGGCAAAGACGTCGCCCGCGGCATCTACCGCGATCCTCGGGGCCACTTGGTAGCTCGAAAACGTGTCATCGTTCACTTTCATGTTTCGAGACCAGGTGACGCCGTCCGCAGAGGAAGCCGTGTAGATGTCCCAGTTCGTCGAGCCGCCCGTCCGATAGTCGGCCCAGGCGAGCTGGACCTTCCCCGCATTTGCCGCAAGGCTCGGGTTCATCTGAGGGGCGTTTCCCCCGTCGTCGTTGACTTGGACGCTCGCCGAGAAGGTGAAGCCCGTATTTGCCGACCAGGCTTCGTAGATGTCGGGGCCGGTATTCGTATTGCGGGAGTCCGTCCACGCGACGTAGATTCGGCCTGCCGCGTCGACCGCGATCGTTGGGTCTTGCTGGACGACGTTGCCGGGGTCGTTGTAGACATAGCTATTCGGCGCCCACGTCCAGCCGAGGTCCGCGGACTTCGAGAAATAGATGTCGGGCCCCTTCGCGGGGCTCCTCGGGTCCCGCCACACGACGTATACGTCTCGGTTCGGAGCGACCGCGATCGCCGGTTGCCCCTGTTCGGCGGACGCGACGTCGTCGTTGACGCGGATGCTCGGGTTGAAGCTCAGCCCTCCGTCCGTCGAGTTCGCGTAGTAGATGTCCGGCCCGGTGACGGCGCTGCGGATGTCCGTCCAGACAACGTGGACGAGGTGCGGATTCACAGGATCGACCGCCATGTGCGGCTCGGACTGGCTGTTCGTCACGACGTCGTTCACGCGGACGTTCGCGGAGAAACTGAGCCCGCCATTGGCTGATTTTGAGAAGTAGATGTCGTTGGTCCCTCCACGCATGTCGGTCCAAGCGACGTAGATATTGTTCGCAGGATCCAGGCTGAGGGACGGTTGAACCTGCGAAACGGGGCCGCTGTCGTCATTCACCCGGACCGGCGTGGACCACGAGCGTCCGTCATTCAGGGACTTGGTCACGTAGATATCATCGCCGGTCGACGACCCGGACCAGCCTCCGAACGCGAGGTAAACCGCACCATCCGTGCCTGCGGCGATCGAGGGCGGTGGCACAGGGAAGGAGAAGGAGGCTCGGTATGCCGGCGGAACGTCGATCTGCACGTTCGGGCCGAAGTGCGGTGCCACCGGGGCGGCCGCCGCGGACGGCATGAGGAACGCCATCAGGGCCACGGCGAGGAGTGCGGTGACAACGCCGATCGGAATCGTTCGGCAGGTGAGAGACACGAAACGGGCGGGCACTCGAAGCATCGCAGGCGCTCCCAAGGCTCCCGCGGTTCTCGGCAGACTATTTAATCGGCGTGGGCCGGGTATCGAAATCGAAAACAAGTCTTGCGGTCATTCCGTGGGCGGTGGGTCCCGTCGGCAGCGACGCCAGCGCTCCGTCCGATATCTTCATTGAGCCGAGGCCGCTACCAATTGACCGGGGGCAGATCGTGGTGGAGTCGACGTCGTCGGGCGCGGCGAATGCCTCGACCGCATCGGTCGAGGCGCTCCGGGGACCTGAATCCCCGACGCTGGCCGAGCGATTCATCCTCGCGTTTCGACTCCCGTACGCGATCGGGTGCATCCTCGTTGGGTTTGGCCTGTTTGGGGTATTCGACGTCGCGTTCACCATCTATGTGCAGACGTCGAACCTCTCGAAGGCCCTTGCCGCGGCGCTCGCGCCCTCCTCCCTGTTGACCGACCTCCTGATCGCGTACGCGTTCTACGCCCCGCGTTACATGCGACGGAAGCTCGTCGAAGCGGGCCGCGCTCTTTCGCCTCTCCTCCCAGATCGGGAAGGCGAGTTTCGCGGGATCTTCTCCGAGGTCGCGGCTCCCCGACCCCAGCTCATCGCCTGGTTCCTGTTCCTCGTTGCCCTTCTCGTAGCCGTCAACGCCGCGGCGATCCTCGGCACGGGCCCGTCCCCGTTCGTGTTCAACGCCGGCCCCGGTTCCGGGCTCGAGTTCGCTGCGTCGATTTACGACATCCTGTCGCTGGCGGTGGCGACGTTAGGGCTCTCCTCGGTCGTCTGGACGTTCTGGAGTACCTCCTTGGGCATCCATCGATTCGGCAGCGCTCCGCTCACGCTGCGCCCGTATTACGAAGACGCATTCCTCGGGCTCAAGCCGCTCGGAGCCTTGTCGCTCTCCCTCGCGCTCGGGTACTTTGTCTTCATCGGACTTTTCCTGCTCGCGGTCACGGGGTCGCCCTCGACGCCCACGCCCGCCGACATCCTCGGGGTCGGCGGATTTCTCAGCGGGCTCGTCCTCCTCGGTCTCGTGTTGTTCTTCCTGCCGTTGCGGAGACTCCATCAACGCATGCTCCACCAGAAGCAGCAGGAATCCGCTCGACTTCGGCCGAAGTTAAAGCCGGTCTTCGAGGACGGCGCGGGATCCCAAGCCCCGCAAGACGTTGGCCATCTCTACCGGGTGGACATGATGGACCGGAAGGTGTCCGCAATGGCCGTGTGGCCCTATGACGTCGGCATCCTGGGACGGTTGTCGGCCATCACGCTGTCTATCGTCGCGATCCTCATCTCTCGGATCATTGCCTTCATTTTCCACTTCTAGCCGCGAGGTCGCCGGATCCCATCCGGCCCAAAAGCCGACGCCTTAATGCCCTCCGCCCGGCTGCCCTCGTCGGGGTTTGGTATGTCCGGCGGGGAGGTCGTCGTCGAGACGTTCGACTCGCGAGTGCTGAAAGGCAATGCCCTGGGGGACCCGACGAAACGGGACGTCGCGATCTACTTGCCGCCAAAATACGATCCGACGAAACGCTATCCGGCGGCGTATGGGATCGTTGGCTATACGGGCACCGGCAAGATGCTCCTGGGCGTCGATCCGCTCGGCGAGGACCTGACGTCGAAGCTCGACCGCCTCATCCGGACCGCGAAGATGGGCCCGATGATCGTCCCCTTGGTCGATTGCTTCACGCGGGTCGGCGGGAATCAGTACATCAACTCGAGCGCGACGGGCCGCTACGACGACTACCTGCGGAAAGAGATCGTCCCGTTCGTCGAATCGAAGTATCGCGTCTCCCGCCGTGGAATCTGGGGAAAGTCGTCCGGAGGATACGGCTCGATCGTCCATGGAATGTTGCATCCCGATACCTGGTCGGCGCTGGCCGACCATTCCGGGGACGCCCTCTTCGAATTCTGCTACGTGATGGACTTCCCGAAAGCTCTGGCGGCGTTCCGGCGGCGCGGGGGCCCCGCGAAATGGCTCCGCTGGTACTGGCGGGAGCCGAACCGGCGGCGGGAGGAGATGTACCCAATCCTGAATACGATCGGGATGGCGGCGCACTATTCGCCGAACCCTCGGAGCAAGGAGATGGGGATCGACTTCCCGTTCGACCTCGAGACCGGCGAGTGGCGCCCGGACGTCTGGGAGCGCTGGCGCGCGTGGGATCCGGTGAATATGGTGGATCGCTACGCCCCCCGGCTGCGTCGTCTGCGCCTCGTGTACATCGATTGTGGGACGCAAGACCAGTTCAACCTGATCTGGGGGGCGCGCACCTTGCACCGGAAGCTCCTCGACCGGCGGATCCGACACGTGTACCAGGAGTTCGAGGACACCCATTCCGACATCGACTACCGGTATGACGTGAGCCTGCCTCTGATCTGGAAAGCGTTGAAGGCCTGACACCATGCAGCCCGAGACGTCCGCCGCCAGCCGAACTCCGAGGACCGTCTCCATCGTCCTAGGAATCGCCGGAGGAGCCCTCGACTTGGGCGTGGGCCTCTTGATCCTCGCGACCGCCCCGATGGCCTCCACGGAAACCGGGATGGGCGTGACCTGGGGCTATGTCGGCGCGATCCTGCTGCTCCTCCTCGGCGGTGTCGTCCTGGGAAGCACCGTCCGAATGATCGGGATGCGCAGGACCCTCCGGCGCCGAAGCGAGGGCTTCTTGATGATTGTGTACGGGGTCCTCATGCTCTCCGCGGGACTGGCGATGTTGGGCCGCGTGCTCCCGATGATCCAGGCCCCCGAGGCCTCGGGTGGGGCGATGATCGCGGTCGGGCTGGGCATGCTATACATTGGTGCGACGATGCGGCGAATCCACATGTCCTTTCGATGAGGCGGCGCCGACCAAGTCAAGAACTTATCCAAGCGATCGACATTTCCGGACTATGTTCCCGCTATCGAAGGGCCGCCGATTCGAGCACGGACTGTCTTTCCTGGCGACTCTCGCGTTCCTGGGCGGCTTCTTCGGAGCCCGGCTCTTCCATCTCGCGTTCCCGAGTCTCATGGTCATCACCCAGGGAATCCACTTCCATCATTTCTGGTACGGGCTCACGATGATGGGTGTTGCCGGCTGGTTGGGCATCGTCGATAACGACGAAAAGTTCGCTCGGGTCTACGCGGTCGTGTTTGGGGTCGGGGCCGGGTTCGTCGGCGATGAGGTCGGGCTCCTCCTGACGTTCGACGATTACTATTCCGAGCTCACCCTCGAGTTCCTAGTCGCCGCGGTCGCCTTCCTCATCCTCGTCGCGTTGATGATCCGATACCGCAAGCAAATCCTCGAGGAGGTCTTCCACCTGAGCCGAGGGGAGCGGCTGACCCACGTGGGCGTGTTCCTCATCGGGTTCTCGGCCATCTCGTTCGCGTTTGGCACGTTCGAACTCGGCATACCTCTGGTCGCCATTGGCGTTGCCCTATTCATTCTCGGATACTCGCGCGAGCGCAGAATGGCACGAAGGAACGTCTCCTGACGAAGTATTGGGCGGAGCTACCCGATCAGGAATGAGAGTTCGAGCCTCACCCGGGGAATTGTGAAAGAAGCGCCTCCGTAAGACAACTCTCGAGGACCTTCTCTCGCACGAATGGCAATAGCCTTGGGGAAGGCGCAGCGAGGATGGGACTGCGAACGCGCCCCTGGTCATCGACCGCGAGGAGTCCAACCCCTTCCGACAGGAAAGTCCAACGTTGGCGATAGGCGCGACATGCTGCCCCGAGAGGCATCGCGACCCAGACGCGATCGGCGGCGAGCTGGTAGGCGATCGCTTGTCGAAGGGCTTCGGCCCATCGATGCATTTTCATTTCAATCGCCGTCACGCTCGTTCCGCGCGAGCCGACAACGTCCGCTCGCCGACCGAGAATCGGGACCTCGATCCGAACGTCGAATCCGGCATCTCGGAGCCATGTCGCCACCGGCTCACGAAGGTCGGACTCAAAACGAAATGCCACAATCCGTGAGTGTGTCTCCAATGGAAAACCTTAATCCCCGGTCGAGCGAACCCACCCACCCCAGAGCCGCCTAACGAGAACCCGGGCCCCAATCGAGCTTACGGTGCCAGCGTTGCAATGTCCAGTAGAGAAGGAGAGGGCAGCGATGATGGCGATCACCCAAAATCCTCCAAATTGAACGTCGACCGGGAGGAGGCTCGCGGCTGCGAGTCCGACCGCGAACCCGAGGAGGGCGGAGAAATAGCCGAGCACGGCCAAGTTGAACGAGGCGACATCCCGATCCTGCAACGCGCCGAGATACGCGAGCGCGGCCGCAAACAGGAAGACGACCAGGAGCAAGGAGAAATACGCACGCACGGTCGCGGACGAGGCGGAGCCGACCTGGAATTGGCTGACGCCCACCACGATTCCGAGCAGGCCGGCGAGCGTCGCCAAGAACCCGAGCAGGTGGAGTTCGTCCTCCTGGTCGAGCATGCTACCGACTTCTCCCTGTCGATTCGAGAACCGGACTGTCTCTGATAAGCATGCCCGTTTCGGCTTTCGGACCCTAGCTCGGAGGCTTTCAGGAGGTCCGGGAGGCCTTCCGCCTTCCCCATGAAGTCGGGGTCACACCGCCGACCCGCCAATCCGCGCCTCGCGCGGAATCGCACTATGGCCCCCCGGAACAAGCCCGCGGACGACCTAACTATATAACGGACTACCTGCGTCCGGTCGAAGCCGGCGCGCCGGAGCGCCGCTTCCGGCCCTCGGTGGTGTGTCTTTGGCGAAAATCAAGATCGAAAACGTCGTCGCTTCGACTTCCCTCGGGGAGGAACTCGACCTCCAGGCGATCGCTCGCGTCCTCGGCGGGGCCGAGTATGAGCCGGAGCAGTTCCCCGGGCTGATCTATCGGCTCAAGGAACCGAAGACGGCAATCCTCCTGTTCCGAAGCGGGAAGGTCGTGTGCACGGGCGCGAAGAGCCTTGAGAACGTCAAGACGGCGATCGACCTCGTCGCGAAGCAAATCGGGGCCGCGGGTATCCCGGTCCACAAGAACCCGGAGATTGTGGTCCAGAACATCGTTGCGACCTCGGACCTCGGTGCGCAAATCGACCTGAATGCAATCGCGATTTCCCTCGGCGCGGGAAAGGTCGAGTACGAGCCGGAGCAGTTCCCCGGCCTCGTCTATCGGATCGATGAGCCGAAGGTCGTCGTCCTCCTGTTCGGCAGCGGCAAGCTCGTCTGCACGGGGGCGCGCAAGCCGCAGGACGTCGAGCAGGCGGTCGAGAGGATCACGGGCGAGCTGAAAGCGGCCGGACTCCTCCGTTGATTCGTTGGGCGGCAGCTCCGAGAGGTCGGTACGCCCGTCGAGACGCTGCGAAGCGCTTATGCGTCCGGGGGCAGTGGCGGTGCAGGTATGGCGAAAACCGAATTGTCTGGAACGGTGACCGCGTTCCGCCAAAGCAAGTTCAAACAGGACAGCTACCAAACCATCGTTCAGATGGCCAGCGTGGACGTTGCTGCAAAAGCCGTCGGAGCCCGCGCGGTCTGGCTTCGCGAGGACGGGCTTCGGATTCAGGGCCGTGTCGTAGCACGCCACGGTTCGAAGGGGGCGGTCCGGGTCCGGTGGAACCGGGGCTTTCCGCCGCAGGCCTTGGGGTCCCAAGTCAAGATCCTTCCTTGACGCGACACGAAGCTCGGCGTTCACGACCTTGGCACGGAAGCGAAGGCGACTTCGGACTCGCTCGCCAAAGCGAGCCGGCGAAGAAAAGGACCTGGTCCCGCCTCTTCCGTGGCCAGCCTCTGCAACTCAGGCCAGGTGCAGACGTACGCCCGCCCGTCGATGACGATCGCTATCTCTACCGCGTCGCCGCCCCGAATGGCCATGCGGCGGACCTGATCCAGACGATGACCGACGACGACAATCGTGCCACCCTGGCCATGGAAGCCCTGGGCCAAAGACTCCAGCAAGTCTTCGTGGGCCGGATCTTGATGGTTCGTAAACTCGTCCAAGAACAAGACGTCCGGTTCGATTGCGCAGGCCCTCGCCATCGCGAGACGTTGACGCTCCCCG
>VBMB01000037.1 GCA_005878525.1 Methanobacteriota archaeon | reverse complement strand
AGGACCCAGTCCGATTTCCTCCGGGGAGACGTTAGGCGCGCATCCCAAGATGAGGCCCTTCGCCCACCGCGACGAGTCTCACGACCCCTGAGGGAACGCTCGCCAAGTCCTCGTTGCCCGTGAACGTCGAGAATTTTCGCGGGAGAGAGCGGTCCGAATCGTCGACATCGAACTGGGGCGGACGCAGCGGTACACGCCACGTTTCCCGACGCGACCTGTCGAGGAACGTCACTTCCTAGAGCGAACCGGATCCCGTCCATCCAGCGGACTGCGGGCGGTCAGCATGGCGAGGGCCAGAACCGCCCAGAGGACGAGGAACATCCATCCGTATCCGAGGAACAGCATGAGGGCCGTATTCAATTGGAAGTGCGATGCGGCGAACGCATCGGACCCAGGGAGCATCGCGCCCGCCGCGCAGGCGAACAGGAGCGCGACGACGATCGGCCCCGCGATGCTCCGAGCCGCGGCCTCGCGAGCCACTTCCACCCGAGCCCGTTCGATGAGCAGCGCCTTCATGAGCTCCTTCCGGGTCCGCGCGGCCGTCAGTGCCGCCGACACTTCCACGAGGGTTCCGGTGATTTCGATCTCTATTCCAGGCGGCGCGCCCGGCACCGGCGTGGCGAGGGTCGTGAGCAGGTCGTCGACTTCTTCATCGCTCGGCGGCATCATCTTGATCGCCTCGGACGTGACGAGGGTGGCCTCGCCGGTCGGTAAGAGGTCCGCCTCGGGCATCTCAGCGATGCGCAGGGCGATGCCGCGACGCGCGTCCTCGAGTCGTCCCAGGTGACTCACGGTGGCGGTAGCGAGGGCGATCGCGACGACGACGGCCCCAATCAGCGAGGCCGCGTACGCCTCGGATGAGAGGCCCGCGGAAAACCACGACGCGGTCGTCCCTTCCGCCGTGGCCCATGCGAAGATGGCGATGACCGCGAAGACGGCGGCGAAGGCCGAATGAATGAGAATTGGCCGGGATGGCAAGGTCGTCCCTCCGATGTTTCGTCCGTTCACCTGGGGCTATTAAAGGTCCGACCCCGGATTCTCGCAGGCGATAGATTTGGTGCCTCGGACGGGGGCCCAAACAACCTACAAATAGCCTCCGCCGCATGGCGCCGACGTGCTGGACATCCGGCTCGTCCGGGAGAACCCGGAGCTCATCCGGAAAGACCTCGCGAAGCGCAACGCGCCGGACAAAACGAAGCTCCTCGCCGACGTCATTCGGTGGGATCAAGAGTGGCGGAAGGCGCTCGCCGAGGCGGACCGCCTGAAGCGCCGGCGGAATGAAATCACCCGCGAAATCGCGGAAGCGAAGAAGGCGGGCAAGTCGACGGACAAGCTCCGGAAGGAGGCCGCCGGCCTACCGAAGAAGATCGACGCGCTCGACAAGACGATCGACGAACTCGCGGCGAAGGTCCGGGAGGGACTCCTCCGGCTGCCGAATCTCCTTCATGAGAGCGTCCCGGTCAGCAAGGACGACACGGAGAACGTCGAGATCGCCCGATGGGGCACCCCGCGGAAATTCGATTTCGAACTCAAGTCTCACGGCGAGCTGCTCGAGGCACTCCGGCTCGCGGACTTCGAACGCGCGCGGAAGATTGCCGGCGCCGGCTTCGTCTACCTCCTCGGAGACCTCGTGCGCTTGGACCAAGCCCTCTTGACGTTCGCACTCGACTACATGCTGAAGCAAGGCTTCACGCCGGTCTTCCCTCCGTTCATGATGCGCCGCGCCGCGTACGAAGGCGTCGTCGACCTCGGGGACTTCGAATCGGTCATGTACAAGATCGACGGAGAAGACCTGTTCCTCATCGCGACCTCGGAACATCCGATGGGCGCGATGCACATGGACGAGATCATCGACGAGGCGGACCTGCCGATCGCGCTCACGGGACTCGCGACGCAGTTCCGGCGGGAGATTGGGGGCCACGGCGTCGACACGAAGGGCTTCTTCCGGATGCACCAGTTCAACAAAGTCGAGCAGTTCGTGTTCTGCCGCCCGGAGGACAGCTGGACGTGGCACGAGAAACTCCGCGCGAACGGCGAAGCGATCTATCGCGCCCTCGAGATCCCGTACCGGGTCGTGAACGTCTGCACCGGGGACATCGGCACGGTCGCCGCGAAGAAGTACGACATCGAAGCTTGGTTCCCTCGGCAGAACGCGTACCGTGAGGTCATCAGCTGCAGCAATTGCACGGATTATCAGGCCCGGCGGTTGAACACCCGCGCAGGGAAAGTCGGCGGGGACAAGTTCTTCCCGCACACGCTGAACTCCACGGCCATGGCGACCTCCCGCGGCCTCGTCGCGGTCCTCGAGAACGGTCAGCAAGCGGACGGCTCGGTGATCGTGCCGAAGGTCTTGCGGCCGTTCATGGGCGGCCAGGACGTGATTCGCGGCCCGGCGTGAACCGAGCGCCGTGATCGCGTTCGCTTCGACCCGAGAATGAGCGCTCGGGCCCAGGGATTGCGAATCGGAAGAACCTTTAAGCTCCCTGAATCGGTGCCGGTCTTCGGGAGGAGTGCGATGGGCTTTTCCAGGAGTCTTGCCTCGGCAGTCGTGATCATTCTACTCGTGGCGGCGGTGTTTGGCGTTGCAGCGTCGGCGAGCGTGGTGGCCCAGGCATTCCGACCACATACCGGGCTCTCCAATCCGGCAAGCGCGATTCCGCAACTGCCGTTCTCCAAATCCAACAAATACTTTGATCCTGCCCTGCAAGGTGCGACGGGTCAGGTGAGTGTTCTCATCGCCATGGACGCATCGTCTCCCGTGCAGGATGTCGCACGATTTCTCGTCGGCGCAAGGTCTCTCCCGGAAATCGGGAATGTCCGGATGCTCCGTGGGCTGATTGACTCCACGCGCATTTCGGAAGTGCAGTCGCTCCCTGGAGTCGTCGCTGTCCTCAAGGATCGTCCGATCGGATTTGACGGACCGGGCAAGCCGACGGTCAATTCTCGGATTCCGGGTAGCCTCGGCGCGGCGCGACTTCCACAACCCGCGTCGATTGGACGCGACTCTCTGACGGGAGGCCCGGAAACCGACATGCGGCAAGTCGTGAACTTCACGGGCGCGCGGCGGGCATGGACGCAGCTCGGAGTCGACGGCGCGGGCGTCACGATTGCCGTGGTCGACACCGGCGTCGACATGGGTACGTTCAACCTGGGCAGCGGGGCTGCGGCAAGGGATGCCAACAGCCTACCCTCGTCGTTCGACCCCGACGGCTTCACGTTTGCGTTCACGACGACGGATGTCACGAGCTATTCTTCAGGCGCGCAGACATTTGTGAGGACGGGCGGCACGGATCCTCTGATCTACATCTTCGACCTGTTCGGCGTCTTCGGTCCGTACGGCCCGAACGTCCTGCCCTGGTCGTCGCCGAAGCTCTTCAACAGCACGTACCCGAGCGACATAAATATCACCGGGCTTCCGACGTCCAAGAGCGGCATCTACCACTTCGGCGTGCTCTTCGAGTGGAATTTCGCCGTCGACCTGTTTCCCGTGCTGGTCGTGGACGCCACTACGGCGGGAACCTACGACACCGCGTACCTCGACCTCTCCTTCGATTGGTGGCTGAACGGATTCTCCCCGAATCCCCTTCCCGATTTCAGTTTCGCCGACGAACCTCGACTCGTGCCCGCAGCGGGCAACGTCGTCGCCGCCCGCGACATGAACGGGGACGGGTATCCGGACATCTCGGCGGGGGCCCTTGCGCATGAGCTCGACATCTGGGGCGTCAACCCGCACGCGACGAACCGGAACAAGATCCTCCAGCCCGTCGACCCGCAGGGCGACTACATCTCAATGGTCTATGACTGGGAGGGCCATGGGACCAGTGTCGCGAGTAGTGCGGCAGGCCGCGAATCGAACCATCCTCTCGCGGGTCCGGGAACGGGACCCGGAGCGAAGATCATGGCCGTCCCGATCTTCGCTTGGTTCGACATCATCGAAGGCTGGCTTTGGGCCGCGGGCTTCGACCTGGTGGGTACGACCACGTTCACTTCGGTTCCAAACTATGGGGGCGTCTATGGTCAGTGGACGTACACCGGACACCACAAAGCGGACATCATCAGCAACAGCTGGGGTTCCTCGGACTTCCTGACGCTCCAATACTTCCTCCAATGGCCTTTCTATGATGTGCTCACGGTTCTCGAAGACGCATTGATGACGCCCGGTTACTCGGATGCCGCATACCCCGGCACAGTCATGGTACACGCGGGCGGCAACGGGGCGTCCGGCTACGGAACGGTGACGGAACCCGGATTCAGCAACCTTGCGATCACCGTCGGCGCATCGACGAGCCTCAACCACACGAGCCTCGCCTTCGGAGGATTCCATAACGACGTCATCTCGTGGAGCGCGCGCGGACCCACGCCTCTCGGAGCGCCGAAACCCGATGTCTTGCAGGTCGGAGCCTTCGCGTATGCCTCCGGACCGGTCTGGTCCGGCGGTGGCAGCGGCTTGTTCGCGTTCACCCTATTCAGCGGGACAAGTCAGGCGACCCCGGTGACGTCCGGGTCCGCGGCCGTCCTGATCGAGGCGTACCTGAGAGGCCACGGCTCGCATCCGTCCCCGTTCGTCGTGAAGTCGATCCTCAAGTCGACCGCAATCGACCTCGGCTACGACGCGTTCGTCCAAGGTGCGGGCCAGATTAACGTGTACAATGCGGCGGCCTTTGCCTTGGGCAAGCAAGGGATCCTGGTGACGTCTCCTGCGACCTGGGATAATGTTGAACCGATGATCGCTTCGTCTTGGGCCACCGCGTCGGTCTTCTACGGCCGACAGATCGGCGTCACGCCGCCAGCGGGACCGATCGCTGACACAAGTTGGTTCGCAGGCAGCGTCCGGCCGGGAAGTTCGACGAGTGCCGCGTTCACAATCACCGCCAACCAGACGGTCTCCGGCTCGATTTCGGCGGAATGGCACACGCGGCTCAGCTCCACGACGATTACGGGCACGACAGGAGTGCTCGGTGCCCCTTGGCTCGAGGGCTATGGCGCGCTGAAGACTCTATCGCCCTCGGCGATTCCGGCGGGTGCCGATCTCATGGTCGTCAAGGCGAGCATGCCGTACAGCTACCTCGACACGAACGGCGACTACCGGTGGGACAACCGGTCTCGGATTGTCATCGGGGATTGGGTCGACGCGAACAACGATGGCATCATCCAGTCGAGCGAGGTGAAGGTGTTCAATTACGGCTACGACACCGGCACGACGTTCGAGGCGCGGGTCGGATTGCCGGTCGGCCGGTTTGCCGGGACGCCGGTGTTGTGGTTTTCCCAACGGCCCTGCCGGGGCCAGCTTGTCGAAGGGCCTAACGCATGCTTGACCGCGCGCACGTTCGTCCCGATGCCCTTCACGATCACCGTCGAGTTCTACGGACGCATTGCGTGGCCTTGGATCACGGCACCCTCCACCTACACCGCATCGCCTGCGTCTCCCGCCACCTGGACGGCGACCCTCGCGGTCCCGCCGGGGGCGAACCCGGGGGTCTACGAGGGACAAATCCGCGTGACCTTAACGGGCGGCAACGTGACCGCTATCCCGGTGTCCGTCGTCGTGCCGAAAGTCATCGACGCCGCGACGTTGTCCGGATCGCTCACGACGTCCGGCTCGACGCTGATCTACGATTCGTCGACCGTGAACGGGTATTTCGACTGGCGGTGGCGGTTCGAGGCCGGGGATTGGAAACTATGGGCCGTCGACGTCGCCGACCCGAACACGGTCGCTCTACGGGTCAGCGTTGCTTGGACGGACCCCCGGACGGACGTCGACCTCTGGTCGCTCAACCCAGGGCTCATCCCGAATAATTCGTCATTCAGCCCATATCTTGGAAACGGCGCGTTCCTTTGGCATAGCGACACGGGGACGACCGCGAACGTCGTCGTGTTGTCCACGCAGTCCGGCCTCGATCAGTCAGCCCAGGGCCTCTACCGATTCCTCCTACACAACGTGCTCGTCGGAAATGGATCGCAAACGCAATCCCTTATCGGGACTTTCGGCGCGGTCAAGCTGAATCCGCGGGGCCCGGTCACCCTCGTCGTCCAGCCGGGGAAGACGTATTCCATCCCGTTCGCATTGACGACGGGATACACCCTGAGCTACGTGTTCGCCGTCGCGATCCCGCCCACGTTTTCGGCGTTCCCGTCCACGATGGCACCGGAATTCACGTTCCCTGTGCTCCCCGGAGGTCGCGTTCCCATGTGGGCGAACATCACGATCCCGGCCGGGACCGCAGATGGAACATACGTGAACTATTTCGTCGTCGGCGGGGCGGGTAACGAACTGCCCCAGATTCCCGTTCGGGTGAACCTCATCGTGGACTCGACGGGTCCGGCCGGGTCAATCCTAGCGCCAGCCGCCAACGCGTACGTCCACGGCCCCACTACTGTGCAAGCCGCCGCAGCGGACGCGAACGGGGTCGCCTCGGTGTCATTCACCGCGGGTGCGGCTTCCGGGACGATGACCCGCGATCCGACGACGGGCCTGTGGACGGCGAACTGGGATACCGCGGGCACCTCGGACGGCGCTGCGACGATCGCCGTGACAGTCACCGATGCAGCCGGCAACGTAGCGACAATCACGCGAAACGTCGCGGTCGACAACACCGCGCCCACCGCGTCGTTCACCTCGCCGACCGGCAACGCTTGGGTCCACGGCACGGTTCCGGTATCGTTCTCGGCCGCCGATGCGAACCTGGACAAGGCGACTCTCACCTACGGCGGGACGACCGTCGTCGTCACGGGCCAGACGGGCTACAGCCTCGACACTCGTGCGCTCGTCGATGGGGCCCAGACGCTCACGCTTACCGCCGTCGACTTGGCAGGGAACACGAAACAGGCCGCAGTGACCTTCAACGTTGACAACACGCCTCCAACCGCGGTATTGACCGGACCGCAAGGCGGTGCTTTCCTGAAAGGCGGAGCGACCGCGTCCTTCGTCGCCACCGACGCGAATGTCGCGACGGCAACGCTCGCAATCGGCACGCAATCCTTCGACGTCAAATCGAAGACGTCGCAGGCAGTCGACACGACGGCCCTCGCCGATGGCGCCTACACCCTGACGTTGACCGTCACGGACCAGGCCGGAAATGCCGCCTCGAGCTCGGTGTCCGTCTCGATCGACAACACCGCCCCCGCGGTCACGATTTCGGCGCCGGCTTCGAACGCGAACCTCCGCGGTACGGCGACGATTTCGTGGACCGCGACGGATACGAATCTGGACACCGTCTCAATCGCGATCGATGGGGAAGCCCGAGATGTCAGCGGGACGACGTCGTACTCGTGGGACACTCACACAGTCGGAGACGGAACTCACACGATTCAGGTGAAGGCGACGGACAAAGCGGGCAACGGACGCACGGTCTCGGTTAGCGTGACGACGGACAATGTTTCGGTCGCGACCGGGAACGCGATGAGCGCAGGCCTGCTCAACGGCTTGGTCATCGGACTCATCGCGGCAGCGATTGTCGGATTCCTTGCGGGTTTCCTGATTGGTCGTCGACGCGGGCCCAAGGAGCCCGAACGGACCTCGGCTTCCGAGCCCCCGAATCCTCCGGGCGACGAATTGTAGCCGGGCATTGGTCACCGCAGGCCGACCGAAAGTCATGGATGAGCGTGAGCCGCGCCATTCGTCTCAATCGGTCCCGTTATTTCGTGTTCTGCCGTTCTCCCACCGGGAGGAAAAGGGAACAACTTGCTCGAACGCAATAAATAGGGAGGTCGGCCATCGTGGCCCTTGGGGCAGGTCCCGCCTGAGCCCTCCGGGTGTGCCGCCGTGTGTCCCTCGCCCTCGAAGAAACGGCCTCGCGCGAGGAGCCGAGCGAGTCGGGAGGGCGAGGGCTCCACATCGACGTTGACGCTGCGGCAAAGCGAGGCCCGCCGCGCAGCGATCCTCGACACAGCACTCGACAGCGTCATCGCGATGGACCACGAAGGCCGCATCGTCGACTTCAATCCCGCCGCGGAGCGGACGTTCGGGTACCGCCGGGACGAGGTGATCGGGCGGACGCTGGCGGAGACGATCATTCCCCCGTCGCTCCGGGACTCGCACCGCCGCGGGCTCGCGCGGTATCTCGAGACGGGCGAGGGGCCGATCCTGGGCCGGCGGATCGAGCTCACCGGGCTCCGGAAAGACGGCTCTGAGTTCCCCGTCGAGCTCGCGATCACGCGGATCGCCGGGGAGCCTCCCGCATTCGTGGGCTTTGCCCGGGACATCAGTTCCCAGAAGGAGATGGAGACGGGTCGCCGGGAATGGGAGGAACGCTTCCAGAAGTCGTTCTACGGGAGCCCCGTCGCGATGGCCCTTTCGGCACTGCCGGAGAATCGGTTCATCGACGCCAACGACTCGTTCTTGCGCCTCTTCGAATACACCCGCGAGGAGGTAATCGGCCACACCTCCATCGAGCTCAGTTTCTGGCAAACTCCGGCGGTGCTCCTGCAGAAGGTTCGCTCCGGGGAGCCGATTCGGAACGTCGAGCTCACGCTGCGGACGAAAACCGGACAGACCCGGCACGTGATGATCTCGACCGAGACGCTCCCCCTCGGCCCGCACGGTGCGGTGCTCTCGGCCGCCGTGGACCTCACAGAGAAGAAAGATCAGGAACGCCGGCTCATCGAGACCGAACGACTCACGGCGATGGGTCGGTTGACCGGCTACGTGGCCCACGAGATCAACACGCCGCTCACAAACATCTCCTTGCTCGCGGCGACCGCCGCCAAGCGCACGCGAGACCCGGAGATGGTCAGCCGACTCGAGAAGATCAACGCCCAGCGGCGAATCATCGCGTCGATCCTCCAGGATCTCGCGGGCTTGACACGCCCGCCTGCGATCGAACCGGTCGAGACGGACTTGCGCGCCATCGTGAACGCCTCGCTCGAACAGATGGAGCCATACCTCCATGAGGGCGTCGCACTGCGAAAGGAAGTGGTGGGCGACCCGATCGTCGCCGACGTGGACCCGCGGCGCATCCAGCAGGTGCTCGTCAACCTGACGAAGAACGCGCTGCAGGCGACGTCGAATGGGGCCGTCACCGTGGGGGTCGAGGATCGAGGTGACACGGTCGCCTTGGTCGTCTCCGACACAGGACCGGGCATGCCGCCGGAGGTCATCGAGAAACTGTTCCAGCCGTTCTTCACGACGAAGCCGAAGGAGCAGGGGACCGGACTCGGCCTCGCGTTCGCGAAGAGCGTCGTGAGCGCCCACGGCGGCACAATCGAAGTCGCGTCGCAGGTGGGCCAAGGATCGATCTTCACCGTCGTCCTCCCGAAGATCCCGTCTCCGCCGTGATGATGCGGCCGCGGGAGAAAGCTCCATAACGCCTCCGGGCTTTGCCCTCGCCGGGTGGCCATGTCCCTCCTGTGCCCGATCGACTTCCGCTACGGGCGGCCGAAGATGAAGGGGCTCTTCGAAGAGGAGTCCCGGCTGCAACGCCTCCTGGACGTCGAGGCGGCCCTCGCCCGCGCGGAGGCGAAGGTCGGGTTGATCCCGGAGGAGGCGGCGTCCGAAATCGCGAGGACGGCGACGACGAAGCGGATCACCGTCAAGCGCGTCCAGGAACTCGAGGAGGAGACGCGGCATGACCTGATGGCCGTCGTCCTCGCGCTGACCGAGGCGTGCGAAGGCGACGCCGGAAAGTACGTCCACCTCGGGGCGACGAGCAACGACATCCTCGATACCGCGACGGCGCTCCAGCTCCGCGACGCGATCCGGCTCCTCGAAGCCGACATCGGCGAGCTCACGGGCATCCTGGCCGGCTTGGCGTCCAAGTACAAGCGGACCGTGATGCTCGGCCGGACCCACGGGCAAGCCGCGGTCCCGATCACGTTCGGACTCAAGATGGCGGTCTTCGCCTCGGAGACGGCCCGCCACGGAGATCGGCTGCGGGAAGCGACGCCCCGGGTCGTCGTCGGCAAGATGTCCGGGGCCGTCGGCACAGGGGCCGCATTCGGTCCGTACGCCCTCGACGTCCAGCCGGCGGTCATGCGCGACCTCGGCGTCGGAATGGAAGAGGCGGCGACGCAGGTCGTCGGCCGGGATCGCTACGCCGAGTTCATCGCGGTCCTCGCGAACCTCGCGGCGTCCCTGGAGAAGTTCTGCACGGAAGTCCGGAATCTGCAACGCACGGAGATCGGCGAGGTCGCGGAGGCGTTCGAGACGAAGAAGCAGGTCGGAAGCTCGACCATGGCCCAGAAGGAGAATCCGGTCGCGTCCGAGAACGTCTGCTCCCTCTCGCGGATCGTGCGGTCTCTCGTGACGCCGGCCCTGGAGAACGTGCCGCTGTGGCACGAGCGCGACCTGACGAACAGCGCGGCGGAGCGGATCATCCTGCCCCATGCATGCGTCCTGATCGACGAGATGCTCGCGCGGACGGCGGAGGTCTTCCGCACGCTGCGCGTCTATCCGGACCGGATGAAGGAGAACCTCGAGGCGACGAAGGGCCAGGTGATGGCCGAGGCGGTCATGATCGCCCTCGTCGGGAAGGGACTCGGGCGGCAAGACGCCCACAAGCTCGTCCGCGAGGCCGCCCAGAAGGCGCGGGCGAAAGGGATCCACCTGCGCGACGCGCTCCTCGCCGAATCGAAGGTGACGAAAGTCCTGTCGAAGAAAGAGATCGAGGCGGCGATGGATCCGAACGCGTACCTCGGGGAGAGCTACGCGATCGTCGACGCGGTCGTGAAGCGGGTCCGCTAAGCGGAACCCTCCGGCGGCTTCGGCCGTCGGTTTGGTGGCGCATCCCGGGAGCTTGTCTCCGGGATTCCCAACTCGAACACGGTCTCGGCTCCGACCCGCGGGTTCTCGACGGGAACGAGGACCTCGCGTTCCGGCGCGGCGGGCAGCGGGGGCCCCCGGAACAAACCTTCGTCCCGGAACCATGCGATGGAGTCGCGAATGGATTGGTGAATCGGCCGATACGTCATCCCGAGCTCGCGGACCGATTTTCCGTTGTCCATACTGGCGCCCGTCAGGAGGAAGTCCGCGAGCCACGAGGGCAGACGAGGAGGCGATCGGGTGACACGAGAGAAGAGTTCGCCGGTTCGGGCGGCGAACCGAAGTGCCCGCCCCCCGATGTGGCGCGAAGGCATCGGGGTCCCCGATGCGACGCTGGCCATTCGCAACAGGTCGCCCCACAGCACGTTCTCCCCGGAGATGATGTATCGTTCCCCCAATTGGCCATGGTGATACGCGGCGAGGTGGGCACGGGCGACATCGTCCGCGTCGACCACGGGCAAGACCGATGACTCCGCGAATGTACCGGGAAAATCACCGTTCACGTACGAGAGCAGGAACTTCCCGGTGTTGCGCGTGTCGCCGGGCCCGATCACGATGCTCGGAATGAGCGTAATCGCCGGAAGCCCGCGCTCTCGCACCGCCTTGGCCACGAGCCGCTCCGCGTCCGCCTTCGACCCCTCATACGGCCCAAACGACTTCCCGGGCGGGCTGTCCTCCCGCATCACGATGCCGGGCGTCACTCCAATCCCGGACATGCTGCTCGTGAAAAGGAAACGAGGGACTGCCGCCCGCAGGGACTCGTCGACCACGTGACCGGTCCCCTCGACATTCACCCGAATGTAGTCCTGCGGGTCTCGGACCCACGAGTCGACGAGGGCCGCGAGATGGAACACCGCGTCGGCGTCGTCCAGCTCGCCTCGAAGGGTCGAGGGCCTCGTGATGTCGCCCACGACCGGTTCCAAGTTTGCGTCCTTTGGGAGATGGCTCCGCTCCGATTCGAGGATGAAGGCTTTCACGCGCCATCCTCCGTCGAGGAGCACCCGGACGAGGTGACGCCCGATGAAGCCCGCACCTCCGGTCACGAACGCCCGCAACGCCACGACGGGGCATCGGCTCGTCCAGATAACAACGTGTCGGCGATTGCTCGCTCGACCCGCGAACCATTAAGTTGCGTCCGCGGCTTCCGCCCGACGATGCAGTTCGCGCGCGTCGTCGACGTGTACGAGAAAATCGAGGCGACGACGAAGCGGCTCGAGATGACCGAACTGCTCGTCGGCCTGCTACGGGACACACCGAGGGATGACCTCGACAAGGTGGTCTACCTGACCCGGGGGCGGGTCTACCCCGACTACGCGGGAATCGAGCTCGGCCTCGCAGAGAAGATGGTCATGCGGGTCCTCGCTCATGCGACCGGCCTCGATGACGCACGCATCACGGGCCTCTGGAAGGAGAAGGGAGACCTCGGGCTCGTCGCCCAGGAGGCGATTTCCGCGCGGCGGCAGAAGCCGCTGGAATCGACTCCGCTGACGGTTTCGAAGGTCTATCAGCATCTCGACGCGATCGCTCGGGAATCGGGGGAGGGCAGTCAGGAGCGGAAGGTCCGTCTCTTGTCGGAACTGCTGGGCAACGCGACCCCGCGGGAAGCGAAGTACATCGTCCGCATGGTGATCGGCCAGATGCGCCTCGGCGTCGCGGACATGACGATCGTCGATGCGCTCGCGGCCACCTTCGCGACGAGGGCCGACCGGGGGCGAGTCGAGCGGGCGTACAATGTGTCCTCCGACCTCGGGGAAGTCGCGAGGGTCCTCGCATCGAAGGGCATCGATGGCCTCAATGAGATCCACCTGAAGCTCTTCCGTCCGATTCGCGCAATGCTTGCGGAGCGGCTCGAGACGCTCGAGGAGATCTTCGAGCGGATGGGGAAGGCCGCCCTCGAATACAAGTACGACGGGCTGCGCGTGCAAGCCCACATCTCCCCGAAGAAGATCGAACTCTTCTCCCGCCATCTCGAGAACATCACGAGCCAGTTCCCCGAAATCGTGGAGGGCCTCCGGAACGCGGTCCGGGGTCGCGCGGTGATCATGGAGGGCGAGGCCGTGCCGGTCGACCCGAATACGGGCGAGTTCCTCCCCTTTCAGGAGGTGAGCCGGCGCAGGGGACGGAAGACCGACGTGGAGCGAATGTCGAAGGAATTCCCGGTCACCCTGTTCGCCTTCGACTGCCTCCTCCGCGGAGACGAGGACCTGACCTCGCGGCCGTACACGGAGCGCCGCAGGGCCCTCGAAGCGGTCATCAAGCCAACCGACGGAATCCGCCACTCGACCGTCCGCGTGACGGATGACGTGAAGCAGGCCGAGGCGTTCTTCGACGAGGCCCTTCAGGCAGGATGCGAAGGCCTCATGGCGAAAGCGCTCGATTCGACGTACGATGCGGGCGCGCGGGGATACAAGTGGATCAAGTTCAAACGGGAATACAGCGCCGCGCTGAGCGATACGATCGACCTCGTGATCGTCGGCGCGTTCGCGGGTCGGGGGAAACGGGCCGGATCATACGGAGCCCTCCTGATGGCCGCGTACGACGATCAGGATGATCTGTTCCGAACGACGTGCAAGCTCGGAACGGGCTTCGACGATGAGACCTTGTTCGCCTTGCCGGAAAAACTGAAAGCCGCGAAGCGAGACCGAAAGCCCGCACGTGTGGACTCGAAACTCGAGCCCGACGTCTGGTTCGAACCGACAACGGTCCTCGAAGTCCGAGGCGCAGAGCTCACCGTGAGCCCGGTGCACACGGCCGCACGGGGAGCGATCCGTCCGGGCGCGGGCCTCGCCATCCGGTTTCCGCGCTTCACCGGACGATGGCGTGACGATAAAGGATCCGAGGATGCAACGACAACAAGAGAGCTGCTCGAGATGTACCGACAGCAGCTCAAACAGACGAAAAAGGGAACCTCCGCGCTAGCGTAGCTCGAAACGGCCCGACCTTGCATATCGCTTGACAATCCGCTCGAGGTCCTCGAGGCGGGCAAGGACCAGAGAACCGGCCGGCGGCTTCGCGAGTTCCCCGAGCGAGGTCCTCTGAATCCAGGCCGCGTGCATCCCGACCTGGATCGCACCTTGAAGATCGAGGGCCGCATCAGAGACGAAGAGGCTCTCCGCCGGTTTCGAGCCCAAAGACTCCATTGCCGTGCGATACATCCGCGGGTCGGGCTTGTAGGTGCGCACCTCTTCCGAAATCGTAATCGAATCGAAAGCCCCCTTGAGGTTCGTGTGGGCGAGCACCCCGGCGACCGCTTCCGTATCGCCGTCGGTGACGATTCCGAGACCCGCGACTTTCGACCGCAAGGCGCGGAGCCAAGCCACCGAGACGTCGGGATGGAGGGCGCATCGCTGGACGTAGCCATCCCAGGCCTCTCGGACAAGTCGGGTCGCTTCCTCGAGGGCCTTCTCGCGGTTGCGGTCCCGAAGGAGTTCGGCGAGAACGTTGGTGGCGATCTCCCGCTCGGATCGGAACTTCGGACCCGTTGCCGCGGGTAGGCGCGCAGCGGTCTTCGTTGCCCAGAGCAGGGCGAGGGGGATCGGGCCGCGTACATGGATTGCCTGAAGTCGGCTGGCCATCGAAGTCACGATGCCGCGGAGGTCCACGAGGGTCCCGCCAAGATCGAAGAACACAAAGGGCCGGGTCGTCACAGAATCGACCTCAACTGCCTCTCCCGCCACCCAACCGAACGAGATATCGGGAGCGGTATTTATTTGACTTCCTTTATACGTGTCGGAATGGAACCCGGTTCCGGACACTCGGATGGTCAGCTGGCTCTTCGAAGTTCTCATTGAAGCGCCCCTCGCATCGGCTGCGGCGTGGTTCATCCTCGCTGCGCTGCAGATCTACCGAGATCGGTGGCACACCTGGACGGAAGCGTTCTTCCTCTTCTGTTGTTTTTTTGCCGGCCTCTACGCGATCGGCGATTGGCTTCTGTTTCACTCGGTCTCGGAACCGTACGCAAGACTCTCGGCGCTCGTCAGTCTGACCGGTCTCACGCTCGCGGTGAATTTCTTTCTGCTGTTCACGCTGGTCTACGTCGACCGGATGAGACGGGCGTACTGGGGCCTGATGGTCCTCTCCATCGTGATGCTGCTCCTCG
>VBMB01000120.1 GCA_005878525.1 Methanobacteriota archaeon | reverse complement strand
GGCGATGCGAGCGGGCAGGTGTTCGCCCTCCTCGGGATCGCGGTCGCCGCCGCCGAGGCCGCGGTCGGGCTCGCAGTCTTCCTCTCGATCTACCAGACCCACGGGACGATCGAGTTGGACAAGATTCGCTTCCTGAAGTGGTGATCCGTGATCGCATTCGAGTGGGTCGTCTGGCTCATCCTGTTGTTCCCTCTCGCGGCCTTTGTCATCGTCGGCCTCGTGGGCCGGCGTCTGCCGGAGGGTGGCGATCACGTCGTCGTCGGCGCGATGGCGGGCTCGTTCGTCCTCTCGCTGTACGTGTTCATCCAGGTCCTGCAGCAAGGTGGCCTCGGCGGAGGGTTCGCTCCGCAGACGATCCAGGGGTACGTCTGGATTCCGAGCCTCCTCCCGGAGAACTCGATCAAGATCTCGCTACTGATCGACAACCTGAGCGCGTTGATGCTCGTCCTCGTCTCTTTCCTTTGCCTCCTGATTTTTGTCTATTCGCTCGGCTACATGCACGAGGAGGACGGCAAGCCCCGCTACTATGCGGAAGTCAGCCTCTTCGCGACGGGGATGCTCGGCACGGTGAGCGCGGACAACTTCCTCCAGCTGCTGATCTTCTGGGAGATCATGGGCCTGTGCTCGTACCTGCTGATCGGGTTCTGGTACTCGAAGCCCGAGGCCGCCGCGGCCGCGAAGAAGGCATTCCTCGTGACCCGAGTGGGCGACGTCCTGTTCCTCGTCGGGGTCCTGGTGATCTGGAATGTCTTCGGCACCCTCTCGTTCGGGGAGATCCAGGGCAAGATGGCGAGCTTGTACCCGAACACCTTGACGCCGCAACTCCTGACGCTGATCCCGCTCCTCCTGTTCGGCGGCGCCGTCGGCAAGAGCGCGCAGTTCCCGCTGCACGCATGGCTCCCCGACGCGATGGAAGGCCCGACGACGGTCAGCGCCCTGATCCACGCGGCGACGATGGTCAAGGCCGGCGTCTACCTGACCGCGCGCGCGTTCATCTTCCTCGTTCCCTTGTCCTCGGCCGTCCAGCCTCCCTTCACCGCCATCCTCGTCATCGCCGGGATCGGCGGTTTCACGACCTTGTTCGCCGCGACGATGGCCGTCGTGAACTTCGACATCAAGCGGGTCCTCGCTTTCTCGACGATCTCTCAGCTCGCCTACATGTTCCTCGGGCTCGGAGCGGGCGCGTACATCATGGCGACCGAGGTCTCCCGCGGGGAGGCCGTGAACTCCGCCGGATACAGCGCGGCGTTGTACCATCTGTTCAACCACGCGTTCTTCAAGGCGCTGCTGTTCCTGGGCGCGGGCAGCGTGATCCACGCGGTCGCGACGAACGACATGCGGGAGATGGGCGGACTCGCGAAACCCATGCCCGTCACGTCGAGGGTCATGCTCTTCGGGGCACTCGCCCTCGCCGGGGTCATACCGTTCAGCGGATTCTTCTCGAAGGGCGAGATCCTGTCGGTCACCTTCGAGGCTGGCTCGGAGCAGCCAGGGTTCTACCTCCTCTACGCGCTCGGTGTCGGCACCGCGTTCCTGACCGCGTTTTACGCATTCCGTTTGTGGTTCATGACGTTCCACGGGGAGTACCGCGGCCACGTCCACCCGCACGAATCGCCGCCGGTCATGACGGTGCCCCTGATGATCCTCGCAGGCTTCACGCTCGTCTCCGGCCTCCTGGCGTATCCGATGCAGGGCTTCGGGAACCTCGTCTTCTTCGGACGACCCGAAGCCGGCTTCCCGCTCGTGGGCATCCCGGTGCAGGACTACCTGCTCGAGGGGGTCTCGATGGGCGTCGCAGTCTTGGGCCTCGCCCTCGCCTGGGCTGTGTACGCGACAAAGCGCGTGCCGGCGGAACGCTTCACCGCATCGGCCCGCGCTCTCGACTGGTTCGACCGAAAGGTCATCGATGGCATCGTGAACGGGGTCGGTCGCGCCGGGGTCGTCGTCGCCACCGGGACCGACCGGTTCGATCGCCAGGTCATCGACGGAGCCGTGAACGCGGTCAGCCTGGAGACCGTGCGGACGAGTCTGCGGCTGCGCCAGCGGCAGACCGGCCAAGTGCAGAGCTACGCCTGGGTCGTCGTCCTCGGGCTCGTCGTGGTCATCGCACTCATGTTTGGCTTGAGCTTCCTCCAGCGCTGGTGGGCGGGGCTAGGTCGATGAAATGACATATGTCCTCACTCTCCTCATTCTCGTCCCGCTCATCGGCGCGGTCATCGCCTGGGTCGCCGGGACGTCACACCGTGTGACGAAGCTGATCGCGCTCACCTTCAGTTTGGTGGAGACGGCGCTCGCGACGTTCCTTCTCCTCGGCTTCATCAACCCGGGCTGGGGCGTGTTCTTTGGAACTCCTACCGCGACCCCGCCGCCAACGGCAGGCGCCTATGTCCCGCTGTACTATATGGAGCGGTATTCGGGGTGGTCCCAGTTTGGTTTCAATTACATCGTTGGTGTCGACGGTCTGAGCGTCCCGCTCATCTGGCTCACCACTCTGTTGACGACACTCGCGATCGTTTTCCACTGGGACCAGGAGGACCGGCCGCAGGCTTTCTTCGGCCTCTTCCTGTTCCTCGAGATGACACTCGTCGGTGTCTTCATGGCCCTCGACCTCCTGCTCTTCGCGGTTTTCTGGGAACTCGTGATCATCCCGATGTTCTTCCTGATAGGCATCTGGGGTGGACCGAACCGCCGATACGCGGCGCTGAAATTCCTCATTTTCACACAAGTTGGGTTCGTGATCATGCTCCTTTCGATCTTTGCCCTGTACTTCAACAGCGCCGGCGTGAACGCCGCCGTATATGGAACGAACGCAAACACCCTCGACATGACCGCGTTCCTCCACGCCGCCCTGAGGCATCAGACCGGCGCGCTCGCGACCTATCTCACCGTCGGCTTGCAGATTCCGATGTTCGCAGCCTTCCTGGTTGGCTTCCTTGTGAAGCTCCCCTCTTTCCCGTTCCACACGTGGCTCCCGGACGCTCACGTCGAGGCGCCGACCGGAGGCTCCGTTCTCCTGGCGGGCGTCCTCCTGAAGATGGGCGGGTACGGGATCTTCCGGATCGACTTCGGGATCCTCCCCGACGCCGCAAGAAGCCTGTGGTGGGTTCTCGCGATCCTCGGGACGGTCTCGATGGTGTACGCGGCCTTCGTCTGCCTCGCCCAAGTGGACCTAAAGCGACTGATCGCATACAGCTCGATCGGGCACATGGGGTTCGTCCTCCTGGGCGCCTCGAGCCTCACGGTGATCGGCGTCCAAGGCGGGATCTTCCAGATGTTCAACCACGGGATTATCACGGCGATCCTGTTCATGCTCGCCGGCTCTGTGAAGCATGCCACCGGGACCCGGGACATTCCCGAGCTCCAGGGCCTCGCGAAAGTCATGCCGCAGTTCTCCCTGATCCTCGCGATCGGCTTCTTCGCTTCGCTCGGCCTCCCGGGCCTCAATTCGTTTTGGTCCGAGTTCATGGTCTTCGTCGGCGCGTACGGATCGCCGAATCTCGGCGAGAGGAGCTCGGCGGGATCGCGAAGCGGGCGCCGCGCATGGCGACGTTCATCATGATCTCCTTCATGGCGTCCCTCGGCCTCCCAGGGCTCGTCGGATTCGTCGCGGAGTTCACCGTGTTCATCGGCGTCTACGCGGCGTTCGGCCTGCTTGTTTTCGTCCCGATCCTGACGTACATCGTCCTCCTGCCCGCGGTCGGGGCGGTCTTCACGTTCCTGACGGGATCGGATCGAGCCGCCCGGGCCGTCGCCCTCGCGTTCTCCCTCATCGTCCTCGGTCTCTCCACCGTCCTGCTCATGGGATTCCTCTGGACGAATGTGATCTCGCTCCCGACGATTACGACGGCGGGAAACCACACGTACTTCGCGGTCGAGAAGACCCCGTGGGTCCCGTCCCTCAACATCAATTACATCCTCGGGGTCGACGAGCTCTCCGTGGTCCTCGTGTTCCTGAACGCGCTGCTGACGCCGCTTGCCCTCGCGATTTCTTGGGACGAGCACCACCGCGTGCCCGCGTTCTTCGCGATGTTCCTGTTCATGGAGACGACGATCAACGGCGTCTTCCTCTCGCTCGACCTCTTCCAGTTCTTCGTCTTTTGGGAGGTCGGCCTGATCCCGATGTATTTCCTCATCGCGGTGTGGGGCGGGCCGCGCAAGAAGTACGCCGCGATCAAGTTCTTCATGTACACGTTCCTCGCGAGCCTCCCGCTGCTGGTGGCCATCTTCGCATTCTACTTCTACTCGAGTCCGCACACGTTCGACATGACGCGGATCATCGACACGATGCCGATCCCCGCCGGGACGATCGGGGACCTGATGTTCGTCGCCCTCCTAATCGCGTTCGGCACGAAACTCCCGACGTGGCCGTTGCACACATGGCTGCCCGACGCCCACGTCGAGGCTCCCACGGGAGGCTCCGTCATCCTGGCGGGAGTCCTCCTGAAGCTCGGCGGCTACGGGTTGATCCGCTTCAACGTCCAGATGATTCCGCAGGCCGCGGTCGACATGTACTGGCTCCTCGCCCTGGCCGGGGTCATCTCGATCCTCTACGGCGCGGTCGTGTGCCTCGCCCAGGACGACCTGAAGCGGCTCGTCGCGTTCTCGAGCGTGAGCCACATGGGGTTCGTGACCCTCGGGATCGCCGCGGGCGTCTACGGCTTCACGGTGAGCGGCCGCGGCGCGGTCCTCGGCTTCTCGGGTGCGATCTTCCAGATGTTCGCCCACGGCCTCGTCTCCGCGGCCCTGTTCATGGTCGCGGGCTCGCTCGGCCACAAGATCGGTACCCGGAACATCTCGGAGCTCGGCGGGATCGCGAAGCGGGCGCCGCGCATGGCGACGTTCATCATGATCTCCTTCATGGCGTCCCTCGGCCTCCCAGGGCTCGTCGGATTCGTCGCGGAGTTCACCGTGTTCATCGGCGTCTACGCGGCGTTCGGCCTGCTTGTTTTCGTCCCGATCCTGACGGTCGTCTTGACGGCGGCATATTACATCTGGGCGATGCAGCGCGCGATCTTCGGACCTCTGAATCCGAAATGGGAGACGATGCCGGACCTGCATCGGTTCGAGGTTGCGCCGCTCGCGGTCCTCGTCGCGTCGTTCGCCGTCTTCGGAATCGCGCCGATCCTCTTCCTCTCCTTCCTTTCAAACTGGGCCCAGGGGATTCTCGGAGGCCTCTGAGTTGTCCAGCTACGGCGTCTTCCTCCCGGAGGCGATCCTCGTCGCCACGGCCCTCGCCTCCGCGGTCCTCGGCTTCGCGTGGCGGAAGCGCCCCGACCTGCTCTGGGCCTTCGCCGTCATCGGCACGAGCCTGGCGATTTTCATCACGCTCGACATGATGGGCCTCGGGATTGGGCGGGCGCTGAACCTTTCCGTCTGGCCGTCCCCCGTCGGCACGCAGGGGAATTTCGCTGCCGAGCTGAAGATGAAAGTCGACACCTTCGCGCTGTTCTTCCAGTTGATGTTCGAGTTCGTCGCGTTCCTGGCAATCCTCGCATCCCGTGGGTTCATCCGCCCGGAGGAGCCGCACCAGGGGGAGTACTACGCCCTCATGCTCCTCGCGGTCGTCGGGATGATGTTCACGGCGGCCGCCACGGACCTGTTCGTCCTCTTCCTCGCGTTCGAGACGTCGAGCCTGAGCACTTTCGCCCTCGTCGCGTTCCGGAAGCGAGACAAGCAGGCGACCGAGGCGGCGGTCAAGTTCTTCATCATCGGCGCGGTCAGCTCCGGGATCATCCTGTTCGGCATCTCCCTGATCTACGGGATCGCCGGCACGACGTCGATCGGGAAGACGACGACCGACCTCTTGCTCCTGCGGAACGGCCTCACGCTTGCCGGCCATCCAGAGATCGAACCGCCGCTGATCATCGCCCTCGTCCTGCTGATCGCGGGGTTCGGATTCAAGGTCGCGGTCGTGCCGTTCCACATGTGGGCGCCCGACGTGTACCAGGGCTCGCCGACGACGATCAGCGTCCTCCTGACGTCCGCTTCGAAGAACGTCGGGATTGTCGCGCTGTTCCGTGTCTTCCTCATCGGCCTCCTGAGTGTCCAGGTCGACTGGGTCGCGACCTTGGCGATCCTCGCGATCGTGACGCAGACCGTTGGGAACGTCGTCGCGATTCCCCAGCGGTCGATCAAACGCATGCTCGCGTACTCCAGCATCGCTCAGGCCGGGTACATCCTGATTGCCTTGGCCGTCGGCGCGATCGCCCTCCAGTCGAGTCCGCCTCACACCGACAACGCCGCGTACGTGGCGGCGTTCGGGCTCGTCGGCGGCATGCTTCACGTGTTCGTCTACGGCGCCATGAAGGCGGGATCGTTCCTCGTCGTCGCCGGCACGGAGTCCCGCGGAATCCCGGACGAGATCGAGGCGTACAAGGGACTGAGCCGACGCATGCCGTTCATGGCCTTTTCCATGCTCGTGTTCCTCCTGAGCCTGGCGGGCATCCCTCCTCTCGGCGGGTTCTTCTCGAAGTTCGTCCTCTTCTCCAGCGCGGTGAATGCGGCCGTGTTCAACCCGTGGTACTTGGCGCTCGCTGTCTCCGGCGTCCTGAACAGCGCCCTCTCCCTCTACTATTACGCGCGCGTGATCTGGTATATGTACATCCTCGAGCCAGAGGTCGGCACGGCGAAGGAGGCCGTCCCCCGGTCGATCGAAGCAGCCGTCTTCGTCGCCTTGGCGATTGTCATGTTGACCGCGATTCTCGCCGTGTTCTTCCTCGGATACCTCACGGACGCGGCTCGGTCGTTCTTCGGATTCTGATCGAAGCCAGCAGGCCGGTTCGTGCAAGGCTCCCCTCCGAAGGCTTTTATCTCCCTCGCGGACCATGAGGAGACGAATGGCCTCTCCATTCCCGGGTTCGCGGGTCATCCTCCACGTGGACATGGATGCCTTCTACGCGTCCGTCGAGATCCGCGAGAATCCGGCGCTCGAGGGGAAACCCGTCGTCGTGGGAGCCGACCCGCGAGAGCATCGCCGCGGCGTCGTCTTGACCGCGAGCTACGAGGCCCGCCGGTTCGGCGTCCGATCGGCGATGTCGTGCGTCGAGGCCGCGCGACGCTGTCCCGAGGCCGTGTTCGTGTCCCCTCATTTCGAGCTGTACGGCCGAGTCAGCGGTGAGATCATGGACACGCTCCGCACCTTCGCCGACCGCCTTCAGCCCTCCGGGATCGAGGAAGGATACCTCGACGTCACTGTCCGGAGTGGCGGCAACTTTTCTCGCGCCCACGAACTCGCCCGCGAAATCAAGGCTGCGATTCGAAAGCAGCACCGCCTCTCCTGCTCGATCGGGATCGCGCCGACCAAAGCGGTGGCGAAGATTGCCTCCGACTTCGAGAAGCCGGACGGGTTGACGGTGGTGGCCCGCGACGACGTGGCGGCATTTCTCGCGCCGATCTCCGTTCGAAAGATCCTCGGTGTGGGCCCGAAGACCGCGGAGCGGCTGAAGGAACTCGGCCTCGAGATGATCGAAGACCTGCAGAGGTACAACCGCCAGGACCTCGTCGAGCAGCTCGGCGCGTTCGGGGAGTATTTGCAAGACGTCGCGATGGGCCGCGATGCGGAGGAGGTCATCGAGCCGACCGGTCCACCGGAGTCGATCAGCACGGAGACGACGTTCGAGAAGGATCTGGACGCGTATGATGAAGTCTGGCCGGAGCTCGAATCTCTGGCGAAGTCCTTACACGAACAGCTCCGGCATGAGAAATATGCGTACCGTACGGTGTCGCTCAAGGCAAAGTACTCGAACTTCGAAATCCACACGCGCTCGAAGAGCCTGAGAATCCACACGACGGACCTCGAACCGATCCTCATTTTGAGCCAGACCATGCTCAAGGAGGTCCTTGCCTCAGGGAGGAAGGTCCGGCTGGTCGGAGTGCGATTGTCAAACCTCCTCGAGCGGGCCGCGCCCCAGACGACGTTGTCGAAATGGACCGCCGTGCGGGAGCCACTCACCGAGTCGTGAACGGTCCCGAGACGATGACTTCCACCGGGATTTCCTCAAGGGCGCGCGGAAGCGCCGCGAGGATTCTTGGATCGTCGTCCTTCACGTAGATGCAAATGCAGTCTCGGCCCTCCTTTCGGCCGATTCCGACGCCGACGACCCCCGGCATGCTCATGAGGCGCGCCTCGTGTCTGCGCTTCACGGTCTTGACCTTGACCATCGTCTCCCTCCGAACGCGTGCGGACATATGCACGTCGCGAGCGGCGTCAGCTCTGCAGTCATGTCGGACCTAGGGCAATGAACGATTGCAGTACGGGCAGATCGTGGCGTCGAACCGAATCTGCCGCCAGCGTCCGGTCGAAACTGAGGCGTGGGTGATCCCCAGTCGTAGGACAGGACCACGCTGAGCCCGATGATGAAGAAGACAATGGTCATTACGGCTGCGGCTTTGCGTTCCCTCTCTTCTGGGATCGCTCTCTGACGACCCGCCGGTTGGACCGCGCTCACGCGAATTCGCCGTCGCGCCACGAGGGCACGACGATTTGCGATATCGCATCCAACGAGAAATCTTTGCCGGAGGTCACGGGGGAGGAGGACGGATGAATCCTTCTTGCATGAGGAATTTCGTTTCCTCGCGGGCCCTTCGGATCATCTCGAGGGCTCCCTGATAGAGGGCGTCTCGGGTCTTCGTCTCCCGGGCGATTCCCTGTTCCATTGCCTTGAGGGCCACCGCGGTCGCCTCCCGGGCAAACACGTCGATCTCATCCATCGTGGGCACGATGTGCGTCTCGTCGAGGCCCTTTTCCTCCGCGACCTTCGCGAGCTCCTCCGCTGCGGCGATGCACATCTCGTCCGTGATCGTCCGTGCACGCACGTCCAGCGTGCCTCGAAAAATCCCTGGGAACCCCAGGCTGTTGTTCACCTGATTCGGGAAATCGGACCGGCCCGTGGCGATGACACGGGCTCCGGCCTCCGCGGCTTCCCATGGCCAGATCTCCGGCACCGGATTCGCGATCACGAAGAGGATCGCATCGTCCGCCATCGAGGCGACCCAATTCTTCTGAATCACGCCGGGTCCAGGCTTCGATGCGGCGATCGCGACGTCCGCGTCTCGCATCGCCTCCGCGATGCCACCCTCCCGATCGCCTCCGTTCGTCTTGAGGGCGAGCTCCCATTTCTCCGCATAGTCGTTCGCCGCCACCTCGATATCCTCTCGATGACGACCGACGATCCCCCTCGAGTCGACGAGGATGATGTGCTCCGGCCTCGCACCCGCTTCGATCAGGAGCTTCGCGGTCCGAATGTTCGACGCCCCGGCGCCGATGAGTGTGATTGCGACCTCGGGCATCTTTTTGCCAACGACCTTCAGGGCGTTGATGAGGCCGGCGACGTTGATCGTCGCGGTCCCCTGCTGGTCGTCGTGCCACAATGAGCTTGACCGTCTCGATGATCTTCTCCGGGTCTTTCGTCGCGAGGGGGATCGGGAATGCGTCGACGCCGCCGAGGTACTTGAACAACAGGGACTTGCCTTCCATCACCGGCAATCCGGCTTCCGGCCCAATGTCCCCGAGGCCGAGGACGCGTGTGCCGTCCGTGACGATGGCGACTTGATTCCACTTGTTGGTCAGGGTCCAAACCTTGCTCGGGTCCGCTGCGATATCGAGGCAGGGTTGCGCGACCCCGGGCGTGTACCAGATCGCGAAGTCGTTGAAGCTCCGTACCGGCACGCGGGGGACGATCTCGATCTTGCCTTGATAGTACGGGTGGTACTTTGCGGACTGTTCCTTCGGGAGGTTCGCACGCTTCAGGTTCTCCTCGATTTCCTTTGGCGTCGGCGGCTTCACCTCCTTGCCACCCGCGCGCTTCTTCGTGGCCACCATCGAAGCACCAGAAAGGAGTTGGGCGATGAGACGGGATGGCTTCCTTAAACTTTTGGTCCTTGCTTCACTCCGGGAGACCTAACGGCTCTGACGAAGAGCTACGTGGATTACCAGAATCCCGGCCGCCGAGTTAGGGCACGGCCGTCATCGTGTTTTGGCCACACGACGAGCACGAAGCGCCGGCGGTGCCATCGGACGCGGCTTCCACTGAATGGCCAGAATTCCCCCGACCAAGCTC
>VBMB01000036.1 GCA_005878525.1 Methanobacteriota archaeon | reverse complement strand
ACCACGCGTGTCGACGCCCGAAGAGCGGGCGGGTTAAGCCGCGACTACTCCACGGTCACGCTCTTCGCAAGGTTTCTCGGCTTGTCGATTGGACAGTCGCGCATCCGCGCCGCCTCGTAGGCGAAGAGTTGTAAAGCCACGCTGACCGGGACCGGCGAGAAGATCCACGGGATCGACGGAATCTCGATCACGTCGTCCACGAACTTCGGTAGCTCCTTGTCACCCTCCGTGCCGATCGCGAGGACGGGAGAGCCGCGGGCGCTCACCTCGCCCACGTTCGAGCGCATCTTCTCGTAGGTCGGATCCTGGGCGACGATCGCAATGACCGGGGTCGAGGGCGTGAGCAGAGCGAGGGGACCGTGCTTCAGCTCTCCCGCGGCGTACGCCTCCGCGTGGATGTACGAGATTTCCTTGATCTTCAGCGCGCCTTCCATCGCGACCGGATAGTTTGCATGTCGGCCGATGTAGAACATGTCCTTCGTGTCGCGTCCGTATTTTTCAGCAAGGGCCCGGATCTCGTCCGCCTTGTTGAGGACGTATTGGGCCGCCCGCGGAAGGGACCGCAGTTGGTCTTTGAGCCGATCGAGCTCGTCATATCCGAGCGTTCCGCGGTCCTGGCCCAGCTTCAGCGCGATCAGGTAGAGGACGACGAGCTGCGCGATGAACGTCTTCGTCGCGGCGACGCCGATCTCGATGCCCGCGCGCGTGTAGATCGTCTTGTCGACCTCGCGGGAGAGGCTCGAGCCGATGACGTTGGAGATGGCGAGGGTCTTGCAGCCGCGGCGACGCGCTTCCCGCGCCGCGCCGAGGGTGTCCGCGGTCTCGCCGCTTTGCGAGATCAGGAGGACGAGGGGTCGCTCCGTTGCGCCTTGGCTGTAGCGGTACTCGGACGCGAGCTCCGCGGAGGCCGGGATGCGCGCGATCTCCTCGATGATGTACTTGCCCACGAGCGCGGCATGGTATGAAGTTCCGCATGCGACGAGCTTCACGGATGTGACACCCTCGGAGAGGAAGCCGTCCACCTCGAGGTTCGCGAGACGGCCGAGAAGGGTCTCGTGGATCGCCTGTGGCGCCTCGTGAATCTCCTTCAGCATGAAGTGCTCGAAGCCGCCTTTCTCCGCGTCCTCGAGGGACCACGTGATCCGCTGCGGCTCTCTATTCACGACGCGACCTTCGGAATTCTTGATCGTCACGCCTTTCGGCGTGATCACGACCATCTCCCGGTCCATCACGTACGCCACCCGGTCCGTGTACCGCAGGAGGGCGGGCACGTCCGACGCGAGGAAGTTCTCGTCCGGGCCGAGCCCGATCACGAGCGGACTCTCGTTCCGCGCCCCGATCACCTTGCCCGGTTCGTCCGCGTGGACCACCAAGACGGCGTACGACCCGCGGATGTCGCCGAGCGCCTTCCGTGTCGCGGTCTCGAGGTCGCCTTCGTAATAGGATTCGATCAGGTGGACGAGGCTCTCCGTGTCCGTCTGACTCACGAACTTGTGACCGCGGGCCTGCAGCTTTTCCCGCAGGCTCGCATAGTTCTCGATGATCCCGTTGTGGGCGAGCGCGATCTTCCCGGTGCAGTCGACGTGCGGATGGGCGTTCACCTTCGACGGCGCCCCGTGGGTCGCCCACCGCGTGTGGGCGAAACCCGTCGAGCCCTTCAACGGCGGGAGTTGCGCCTCGAGATTCGCGATGAAGCCTTTGTCCTTCATGACCTGCAGGGCGCTCCCCACGATCGCGACGCCGGCACTGTCGTACCCGCGGTACTCGAGGCGCTTCAGGCCGTCGAGCAGGATCGGGAGGGCGTCCCGGCGACCCGCATACCCGACGATCCCGCACATCTACAGCACCACCGCTCCCGCGGGGATCGTGCCGCGGAGCCTCGCACCGGATTCCACGCGGGCCCGCTCATTCACGACCGTCCCGGCCGCCGCGTTCACGCCGTTCGCGATCTCGACGTCCTCGCCAATGAGCGCGCCGATCTGAGGGACGGAATGCCAGGTGCCTTCGATGTTTACGTCGCCGGGTCCGGAGGCGGCCAAGAAGCCCGCCCGCGCGACGACGCCGGATCCGATCACGGACTCCTGAACGACGCTCGAGGGACCGAGGATCACATCGTCCATCAGGATCGAATTCGCGACGGTCGTCAGGGCGCCGATGCGGACGTTCTTGCCCAGGCTCGTCGACGGCAGGAGGACGGCATTCGGACCGATCTCACATCCGGCGCCGATCGACAGCGGGCCTTGGAGGTACGCGCCCGAGCGGATCACGCAGCCGTCCCCGATCGTCACGCGGCCGCGGATCGTGACCGCCGGCTCAATCGTCCCCGCGCGGCGCTCGGCGGTCGTCTTCAGAGCCGCCGCGTTGAGACGGAGCAAGTCCCACGGGTAGAGCGCGTCGACCCACATGCCTTCCGTCAGGAGGGCCGTCACCGAGGCGCGCTTGGCCAGGGCCGAGACGGCGCTCGGCAGGTCGTTCTTTCCTTCCTTCGCGAGGCGCTCGATCTCGTCGAAGATTCGAGAGTCGAGGACGTACGCCCCCGTGTTGATCAGGTTCGAGATGACCTCGGCGGGTTTCTCCGTGATCGCGACCAGCTCTTTGTCGCGGACCGTGACGACCCCGTAGCTCTGGGGCCGCTCGCTTTGCGTGATGAGCACGGCCGGTTTCGGGGCGGCGGCGAGGAGGTCCTCGACGAAACGCGCGTCGACCATGTTGCTGCCATTGAGGACGATGAACGGATCCTCGAGATGCCCGCGGGCTTCCCAGATCGCGTGGGCCGTTCCGAGCTGTTTCGTCTGCGTGACGTAGGTGATGTGGGCTCCGAACGCCTTCCCGTCCTGGAAGTGCGACTGGATGCGCTCCCGACGGTATCCGACGACGAAGATGAGGTCCCGCACGCCGTTCTCGGCGAGGGCCTGGACGACGTACTCCAGGAGGGGCCGGTTCCCCACGGGGATCAAGACCTTCGGGACCGAGGCGGTGAAGGGACCCATCCGGGCGCCCTCGCCCGCGGCGAGGATGACGGCCTTCATGCGCGGTGCACCTGCCGATGATTCCGGCGGACGCCCCATCCCACATGCAACGGGTATATCCTTTCCGGGCCCAGTTGTCCGGCTGAGAATTCCATGGGTCCGGGGAGAGGAGGGACCGAGGAGCGATTCGACATAACCGATCGTGAGGTGCAGGTTGTATTATAAATGCATCTACAACTTTCGGATAACCATTACAAAAGCGTTAATAGAATGAGACCGTTGATGCGGCGTGGTCCGACGCTGGCTCGTTGAGGAAACGGCCCACGGGGCCGTGGGACGGGAGGTCGAGATCCTCGATCGGCCGGAGCGTGTGGCCGCGCTGACCTCGCCGCTCGCGTGGCGGATCATGCAGGAACTCGCGAAGGCACCCGACTACCCGAACGCCTTGGCGGAGCGGCTCAAGGTCCACGAACAGAAGGTCTACTACCACGTTCGTCGGCTCGAGGCCGCGGGCTTGCTGGAGGTCCTTCGCGAGGAGGCAAAACGCGGCGCTTCTGCCCGCATCTTGGCCCCGACCGCCGAGGCCTTTGCGATCGTCCTCAAAGGCCGTGGGAACCCGGTCGCTTCTCCGATGCTTCCTCACGCCGGCGTGGTCGCTCGTTTCCTCGAGGAATTCACCCGGGACGGAGTCTTCGACGGCTCGATCGTCGTCGGGTCGCCGTACACGCACGGCCCCTTCAACACGACCGCTCGGGACTCGCCGTACGCGGTCGAACTCGGATTCTTCCTCGGTCGGCTCTTCGCGCCGCGGAAAGGGCTCGTGGTCCGCCTCGACACCGAGGTGAAGGCCCTCGGGGCCGGGAAAGAAGACATGATCCTCGTCGGTGGGCCGGTCGCCAACATCATCACGATGGAGCTGAACCCGCACCTCGCAGTGAACTTCGACTGGAAGCAGGTGTGGCGGATGGAATCCTCCCGCACGCGGCGGCCGTATGCGGACGAGCAAGTCGGGCTCGTCGCGAAGGTCCGGAATCCGTGGAATCCGGCGCGCGTCATCGTCGTGCTAAGTGGACTGCACGCCGTCGGCACGATGGCGGCGATCCTTGGCCTGACCCATTTCGCCGAAGAGGTCCTCGATGGCTATGCCCCGGGAGAGGATTTCTATCGGGTCGTGGCGGGACAAGACCGCGACGGCGATGGGCGGCTCGACGCCGTGTCGATCCTCGAGTGATTAGCTCAGTGCGACGCTCTCGTACGGGATCTTGTCCTCGAGCTTCGCGTTTGCCGCTTCGATCGCCTGGACGGCCTCGACCGCACGCTCTTCCGGTGCGAGGAGCAGGACGTTGACCCCGCGTTCCGCGGCTTCGACCGCCGCGGGGACGACACCGAACTCGATCCGCGGTTTCAGTCCCAGTTCCTTCGCGGCGGCAAGCCCTCCCACGTCAAGCGCGGCCACGATGAATTCGTCCGCGTCGCGCAACACGCGCTTCGCTGCGGCACCGGGAACGGCGCGGCGACCGGCCGCGCGAGGGGACACCCGTCCGATGATGATTCGTCCAGGGCGCAGGGCCACGATTCCCTCGAGACTCCGGACTGCGAGGAGTTCGCCTTTCGTCGCGTCGTGCACGGCCACTCCCGAGGACGGCGACGAGCGGCCTGCGAACGCCACGAGTACGCCGTCTTCCATGAACAACCCGACTTTGTTCCCGCTGCGAATCGTGTTTCCCGCAAGCGCCGCGGTGGTCTCGATGAATGCCATTTCCCGTCGGGCCCGCTCGACGAAGCTCCTCAGGTCTACGAGACGGTCGTGGAGGAATTCGACGCCTTTCTTCGTGGCTCGATATTCGCCGTCGACCATGGAGAGGAGTCCGTCCCGCTCCAGACCGTGTGCGTAATCGGAACAGCCTTGGACGGTCATCCCGAGTCGCTCCGCGATCGTCCGGAGCCGCGAGTGTCGACTCGTCGTCACCTCATAGAGAAAGAGGACGCGCGTGCTGGCCCGGAGATTTCTCAAGAGTTCCATTGAAGGAGAGAGTGCTCGTTCGCGAATTAAGCCCGCGCCAACATTCTTATATAGTCAAGTTCATCGAACAAACATCAAACGTACTTGAGGAGGAGGTTCAGGTGGGGTTGATTGCACGGGGGGCTGCGGGGACCGCCGCAGTGTTCCTCCTCGTCGTATGTCTCTCCCCGCCCATCCTCGCGAATCCCGCGGTGGGGATTCGCATCCTCCTCGATCTCGGCGACGGGACGTACGTCTGGGCGAACGAAACAGTCTCCGACCCCGCAGCCACGAACGCCACTTGGCGTGCGGTGCTGAGTGCCGCCAACGCGAACGGAATCGCGATTGTATCGACCTGGTACTCGACTTTAGGCGTCGCCGTCTTAGACATGGGCAATCGGCACCCGCCGGCAGGATTCATCGGTCTATACGAATGGAACGCGACGATCCATGAGTGGGATCTCACCTCCGTCGGGATTTCAAGCCTCGTCGTCTCCGAGGGAGCCGCGATCGCTCTCTACAATGCCGGGTTCGACTCCCACACCTTCGATGTGCGCCAGCCGGTGCCGAGCCCTGACGATCCGTTGCCCTCGATGGAATTCCGGGGAGACCTGGCGAATAGCGGCGCGTCCACTTCCCCGGCCCCGGACGCCATCCGACCGATCTGGGACCGCGACACCGGTGCGCGCGAGATTGGGGCCACACCCGCGGTGGCCTATGGAAAGGTGTTCATCACGACGATGCATGGCCTCTTCGCCCTCGATGCAAAGACCGGCGGTACGCACTGGACCGAACCGTCGGCAAGGGGCTTCTCGTCCCCCGCGGTCTTCGACCACTCCGTCCTCGTCGGCACCTCGAACGGCACCGTCATTCGTCTGAACGCCTCCGACGGGGGCGTGCAGTGGGAAACGCAGCTCCTCACGCAGCCGCTCTTCAGCGGCATCACGTCTTCACCGAAGGTCGCATTCGATCGGGTGTTCATCGGCACCTTCAACGAGTCGGGCGGACCCGGCGAGGTCGTTTCTCTCTGGGCGAACAACGGGAGCGTCGCTTGGCGCCACCCGACCGGGTCCGTGCATTACTCTTCGCCGGCCTACGCCGACGGCTCCGTCTATGTGGGTATCATGGGGACGTACAACACGACGAGCCAAGTGACATTCGACCCGCCGTACGGAGTCCTCGCGCTGAACGCGGCGACCGGGGAGGAGACCTGGTTCTTCCCGACGGCGGGCTCCGTCGCGGCGTCCCCGGCCATCGCGGGGCCGCGGCTCATCGCTCCATCCAAGGACGGCAATGTGTATGCCATCAACCGAGCGACCGGGACGCTCATATGGCAGGCCCGCGTGGACGCAGGGATCTCCTCCCCCGCGGTCTCCGGGGGCATGGTGTTCGTCGGCGGCGGCGCGTTCGGAGGAAACGGTCTCGTGGTGGCCCTTGATGTGACGACGGGAACCCGGCGATGGTCCTTCGCGCCGAACGGGCCGGTGCAGGCGTCGATCACCTATGCGGACGGCAAGGTGCTCTTCGCGACGAATGCTGCACACGGGACCGTCTATGCCCTGAACGCGACGAGCGGGACCTTGGTCTGGTCGTTCGAGCCCTCCCCGGCAGAGTACATCCTCGGCTCCCCGGTCGTCGCGGACGGCGTCGTGTTCGCGCCCAGCGACAACGGTCATGTCTACGCGCTCGGCCAATCGGTCGCGGCCCCTGTCATGCCCGCGTCGCTCTCTCCTTGGGTATATCTGGGCGTCCCGATCGTGGTCGCCGCGGTGATTGCCGTCGTCGTTGCGTTCGCGTTCCGACGGAGGCCTCGCCGTGGCCCCTAGGATATCCGAGAAGCATCAGGCTATCCTATTTGCCGCGGTCCTCATCGCCGCCATCGCGGGACTCTACGCGACCACTCTGCTCCTACAGCCGGTCCCCGTGCAGGCATCTGCGGTCCACTTCGTACGTCTCGATGTCGAAGGCGTGGGCTGGTCGATCCAATACGCCCCGGTGACCACGAACAACAATACAGCCTTCGGACTTCTCCTCGAGGCCTCCGCGAAACTGGCCTTCCCCGTCGCCTACGTTTGGTACCAGATCCCACAGGGAGTTTTCGTGACGGCGATCAACGGATCGGTCAATGGGGAGGGGCGGTACTGGCTGTACCAGGTGAACGGCGTCTACCCGAATATTGCCGCGGACCACCGGGCGTTGCACGATGACGATGTTGTGCGATGGAGTTTCAGCACGGCCCAGGAGGGGATGTGAGATGCGGCGAAGGTGGCAGGCCGTCCTCGAGGCGGGCTTAGGCGACGCGCGAACGAGGATCCTCGGCATCTTCCTCATCATCGTCGCGGTCGTCGGGACGGTCCTCATGCGTTCCTACGCGAACATCGAGACGGTCTTCGCCGCCAGCCTCCTCGCAGGCTCCCTCCTCGATCGCTGGTGGACGATCCTCGTCCCCCTGACCGCGTTGGCGGTCCTCCAGCCGCTCGAGTGGTCGACGACGTACGTCGGGTATGGGCTGAACGCAATCACCGGAATCACGTTCTTCGTGATCTCCGGCTACGTGTTCGTCGGATTCTTGGGCCGCCGGATCCGACCGCGGGTGTTGTTCCGCGTGAAGTCGGTTGCGCTCCTGACGACGATCAGCGTCCCGGTCACGATCGCGTACGACCTGTGGACCGCCTTCGGCGAGTGGTACTTCATCACGCGCCCGTTCGGCGTGGGCATCCGGACGGTCCTCGAGGCCCAGGTGCCGTTCACGCTGTACCACCTCCTTAGCTCCCTGATCTTCGTGCCGCTCTTCGGGAGCATCTTCCTCTTCCTCCACACGTATGGATGGCCCTCCCGGACTCCCGCCGCGGCAACGAAGACACCCGACCGAGAGTGATCAGAGGAGTTCCTGGATTTTCTCCCGCATGCGACGGACTTCTTGGCGGCGACGCTCGAGTTCCGCTTCCTGGCTCTTGATCGCGCGCTCCCGATTGTCGAGGCGCGTCTTCAGCGTCTCCAAGTCCCGGCCGAGCGCCTGCAGCCGGATGCGCTCCCGCTCCTTCGCCTTGTCCTTGCCCTTCAAGTCTGCGACTGCGGCTCGCACCTTCTCCTTCTCGTCGACGAGGGCTTCGCGCTCCTTCTCGAGCGTCCGCTCAATGAGAGATTCGACTGTCGCTTCCTTGCGGGAGACGCCCTCCCGTTCGGCTTCGAGGTTCTTCCAGATCGCTTTCGTCTCCGTTCGCTCGCGGGCGATCCCGGCGACCTCGTCCTTCAGCTTTTTCTCCCGTTGGTCGAGTGCCTTCGCCCGTGCCTCGAACTCCGCCGTCGCCGTTTCGAGATGGCCTTCGCGCTCCTCGAGGTCCTCGTAGGCCCGCGCGGCCTTTTCCACTTTGACCCGCTCGGCCTCGAGGCGGGCGTCCTCTTCCTGGACGTGTTCCTTCAGTTCCCGGCTCTTCTCATCCGCCGCCTTCTCCGCGTACTTGAGGAGACTCATGGCTTTCGTCTTCAATTCCGCAGCCTCCTCTTCCCGCGACTCGATCAAGGCGGCCTGGGACTCGAGTTCTTTCACGCGCCTGCCGATTTCGGCCTTCGAGCGGACCATCGCCTTCCGCGCCTCGGCGAGCTTCCGACTCTCGGCAGTGAGGCCATCCTTCGCGGCCCCGAGGTCCTTCTCAATTCGGTCGAGTTCCACTTTGCGCTGGTCGATTCCTTTCTCGGTGCGGTCTGCTCCCGCGCTCCGCTTGTCGAGGGCCGTGGCGAGAACTTTCAGCGCGTCGTCTCGCTCTTTCATCTCAGACTGGCGGTCGTCCAAGCTCTTCGCGGCTTTGGCGAGGTCGGCGAGCTTCTCCTTGATGTCCGCTTCGTGAGCCGCGAGTCCGGTCTCCCGCGTCCGGAGGGATTCCTCGCTGGCCGCGAGCCTCGTCTCCGCCGCCTTGGCGGCCGCGAGGCGGCCCTCGAGTTTCTTCGAATCGGATCGCGTGCGCCTGTCGAGCGCGACGAGCGAAGCTTGAGCGCGAACGAGTTCTTTCTGGGAGGCCGAGAGATCCCGCGCATCTTTGGCTCGGGCCTGGGCGCCGGTTTCGATTTCTTTCTTGCGGGCCGCGAGCTCGTCCGCGGCTTTGTCTATCGCCTGTTGTCGGCGGTCCAGATCGCGTCCCCGCTGAGCGAGTCGGGACTCGATCGCCTCCAGAGCGGCTTCTTTCGCGGTCACATCTCTCGTCCCGGTGCTCAGCACGGACTCGCGACGCTCCAGGTTTGCTTCGGACCGGTGCAACTGTGCCTCTTTCGCGCGGAATTCCGTTTCCCGGAGGCCGAGCTGCTTTTCTTTCGTCTCGACGGCGACCAGAAGCCGTCGGGCATCTTCGAGTTCCGACTTGGCCGTGGTTTCGCGGCGCTTCGTCTCCCGGGTCGCGGCGACCTGGCGGTCCTCCCATTCCTTCTTCGACGACGTCAGGAGCTTCTCGCGCTTCGCGAGGTCCGCCTCAGATGAGGATATGGATTTCTCACGCTCCACATGCGTCGCTTCTTTCGCTGCGACGTCTCGGAGCCGCGATTCTAGAGCCTTCGTCCTGTCGTTCAGGTCGGACCGCATCGCATCGACGGCCTTCCGATCAGATGCGAGCGCCTTGCGGCCCCGCTCGAGTTCGGTGTTCGACTCCTGGAACTCCAACCGCTCCGCGGCGAATCCGGATTCCCGCTTTTCGAGGTCCACGAGAGCAGCCGCGTGTGCTTCCTCACGTCGTTCCAGGTCAGCGGACCGGGACTCGAATTTCGCGATCGCGGCCTTCTGCGCTTCCACGGCCGCGCCCAATTCCTTTTCCTGAACGCTGATCTCATGACCGCGGTCATCAATCTGTTTCTCTCGTCGAGCGAGCTTGCTTTCGTCTCGTTGAACGGCCGCGCGTTCCTCCTTCAAGGACTTCCTCGTTACGGCCAGGAGCGATTGGGCTTCGGTGATTTCTCCCTGCGACTTCGTCAAGTTGGCCTCGCGGATCTTCGCCGCCTTTTCTTGCCGCTCGACCGCCTCAATTTGGGCGGCGACTTCCGCTCGAGAGGCTTCGAGGGCCTTTCGCTCTGAGTCGAGTTCCTTTCGGGCCTGCTCGATCTCCGCGTTCGCCTCCTTCAGTTCGGTCCGTTCTTTGGCTGCAGTGGCGTCGCGCTTCTCGAGCTCCGCACGCGCCGACGCGATCGTCTCGTCTTGTTGTTCGACATATGTGATGCGAGATTCGAGTTTCGCCTGGGACGCCTTGAGCCCCGCTTCGCCCGAGCGGAGTTCTTTCTCTCGCTGGTCGAGGGCTTTCGCCTCCGCCGCCAACTGGCTCTTCCGTTTCGCCAGTTCATCGGACTCCCGAGCGAAGGCGGACCGTTCCGCTTTCGATGCCTTCTGGCTCGCCGCCAGCGCTCCTTGAGACTCGGCGAGGTCCCTCTCTGCCTTCGACACGGCAGCCTCGCGGGCCTTCAGGAGGCGATCCTCCCGCTTCGCGGCTTCCGTCTGAGATGTAACTCGGCCTCGAGTCGCCTCGAGCTCCCTTGCGCGGTCCGAAATCTCGGCTTCTCGCTTCGACAAGGCCGCTTCTTGCGCGTCCAGCTCTTCCGTCGAGAGCTTCATTTGCTTCTGCAAGCCTTCGAGTTCCGTGCGCCGGTCCGAGAGTTCCTCCCGTCCCTTCGCGAGCTTGCTTCCGTCTCGTTGCAGCGCCGCACGTTGTGTGATCAGCCCCTTCTCCGCATCCGCGAGTCCCGAGCGGCCTTCCTCGAGTTTCTGCTGGGCCGCCGCGAGGGCTGCCTCGCGAGCTTTGACCGCCCGTTCTGCTTGCCGAGCGCCCTCGAGTTGAAGGGCCACTTTCGCGACCGCTCCCTCGTGCGCCTTCGATTGCTTCGTGAGTTCCGCCTCACGCTTCTCCAAGTCCGTTGCGCGCTCGGCCGTTTGCGCCGAGGCACGCTCGAGCGCCTTTTGGGCCCGATCCAGTTCGACGCGGCGCCCCCGAAGCTCATCGCGCAGCTTGCCGAGGTCCGCCCTTTCATTGGAGACCTTCGCGGTGAGCTTCTCGAGTTCCCTCTGGCGCGATTGGAGATTCGCCTCGTTCGTCTTGGCGACGGTCTCCCGCTGGACGACCGTCTCTCCGCGGGACTTCAGGTCTGAAGCGGCCGCCCCCGTTTCCTCGGCGGCCTTCTGCAGCTGTCGTTCGCGTCGTTCGAGTTCGGCTCGGAGCCCCGCTAGTTCGTCCTTCGTTTCGGCTTGGGTCCGCTCCTGGGCCGCGAGCCCCTTCGATTGAGAGTCCAACTCTCGCTTCTGTTTCGTCAACGCTTCGGAGCGCTCGCGCAGCTCCTGATCACGTCGCGAAATGCGTTCCTCCGCGGCCGTCGAGCGGGCTTCGACACGTTGGTCCCGTTGGGTGATTGCCCGCTCGCTCGCGAGGAGGGTCTTCGCCGCCTCCTGGTTCTCCGTTTCCGCTTTCAAGACCTCATTCTCTCGGCGGACCAGATCCCCTTCCTTGCGCTGGAGGATCTTCTCCGTCGAGTCAAGGTCAGCTTGGGCCTTCGCTAGACGCTTCTCGCGGGCCCCGAGGTCCGTTTTCGTCTTCTCGACCGCGGATTCGCGAGCCGCCAGCTCGGTCGCCTTCGCGGATGTGGTTCGTGCGGTCTCGAGACTCTTCGCGAGCGAGTTCGCCCGGTCGGCCTCGGACTCGAGCTGTGTCTTCGCACGCGTGAGTTGGGTCTTGAGTTCGATTTCGCGGCGCTGGAGGGCCTCGTTTGCCGCATGCAGCGATTCCTGGAGCCCGTCGAGCGCCTTGTCCCGCTTCGCAATCTCGCGGTCGCGGGCCTGAATTAGCTTGCCAGCTTCGTCGAGTTCCTTCGAATGTTTCTCGTCTCTCGCCTTTTCGCGTTCTGCAATGTTCTCTTCCGTCTCCTCTAGCTTCGTCTCCGCTTTTTCGACGGCGCGCTCCCTTTCCTTGATCGTCTTGAGAGCGTTCTCCGCCTCCAGAGCTCGTTCCGCGGAGGACCGAGAGGCTTTCGCCGATTCGGCTTCACGCTCGCGGACCCGAGCCTCGCTGCCCGCCAACGTGGCCTCGCGCTGCCCCAGCTCTTTCGATCGTGCGTCGAATTTCGCGATTTGCGCTTTAAGGTGCGATTCCCGCTCACTCAGGCCGCTGGCTTTCCCCGCCCGCTTGCGAAGGTCGTCGACCTCCGCCTTGAGGCGGGTCGCACTCCTTTTTTCATCATCGGCCGCAGCCTGAACCTTCGCGAGTTCTCCGGAAAACTCCTTCTGCCGATCCTGAGCCTGTCGTCGGGCGGCTTCCGCCTCGGCCTTCGCGGTTTCAAAGCCTCGGATCAATTTGGCGAGTTCTTTCCGCGAGACGTTGAGATCTTTCTCGAGCTCGGTGGATCGGTGCGCCTCCGATTCGAGGGCCGCCTTCGCACGAGTGCTTTCCGCAGCGAGCTCGAGTTCGCGACGTTCCTGCGCTTCGTTGGCGGCCCGCAGGGACGCCTGCAGGCCCTCGACCTCCTTGATGCGCTTCGCGTTTTCTCGGTCTCGAGCCTGGAGAAGCTTGCGGGCTTCGTCGAGTTCCCGCTCGTGGGTCTGTTGCCTCGCCTGCCCTCGTTTCGCACGCTCGTCTTCCGTCTCCTGGAATTTCTTCTCGGCCTTCTCGAGGGCGCGCTCTCGCTCCTTGATCGCCTTCAGGGCGGTCTCCGCTTCGAGGGCGCGTTCTGCAGCCGCCCGGGAGGCCTTCTCTGATCCCGCTTCGCGCTCTCGAACGCGGGCTTCGTTCGCCGCCAGCGTGGTTTCGCGGTCCGCGAGGTCCTTCGATTGGGCATCGATTTTCGCGAGATGGGCCTTCAGCTCGGACTCCTTGCCACTGAGTTCTCCTGCCTTTCCGGCGCGCTTGCGAAGCTCGTCGACTTCGTCCTTGAGACGTGCAACCTTCCCCTTCTCTTCGTCGACGGCGCTTCGCGCCTTGGTGAGTTCGGCGTTGATTGCCTTTTCCTGATCCTGAAGTTGGCGGCGGGAGGCCTCCGCCTCGCCCCGGACGGACTCCAGGGTGCGCACCGCTTTCGCCAGGTCTTTCCGTGAGGTGTTGAGGTCCTTCTCGAGAGTGCCGGATCGGTCGGCTTCCGATTCGTGGGCCGCCTTTGCCCGGGTTACTTCCGCTTCGAGTTCGAGTTCGCGACGCTCGAGGGCTTCGCTGGATGCCTTCATGGAGGCCCGCAACCCATCGACTTCCTTGGACCGCTTCGCGATCTCTCGCGCCCGAGCTTGGAGGAGCTCTCGGGCGTCCTCGATCTCACGCGTCCGAGCCTCGTCCTTCGCCTTGTTCTGTTCTTTCAACAGCTCCGTCGTTTCGCGGATTTTCTGCTCGGCCTTGTCGGCGGCGCGTTCCCGTTCCTTGATGGCCTTCAGCGCCTTCTCGGCCTCGAGCGTTCGCTCCGCCGCCAGCCGGGACGCTTTCTCCGATTCTGCTTCTCGGGCCTCGAGCTGCGTCTCGCCCCCCGCGAGGGCCGCCTCCCGGTCGGCGAGGGCTTTCGTTCGCGTGTCGAGTTTCGCCCATTGCGCCCGCAGGTCCGATTCTTTCTCGGTGAGTTCGCCGGCTTTGCCCGCCCTCTTCCGGAGTTCGTCCATTTCGTCCTTCAGGCGGGCGACTCGGTCCTTCTCCTGCTCGGCGGCGTTTTGTGTTTTCGTGAGTTCCGTGGTCAGCGCGGCCTCTCGGTCCTTGCCTTCTCGTCGTGCGGATTGTGTCTCTCCGCGCGCCGACTCCAGATTGCGGAGCATCTTTGCGAGGTCCTTCCGAGCGTCCTCGAGGTGCTTCTCGAGCTCGGTCGTCCGCTTGTCCGCGTGATCCCGTAACGCCTTCCGCGTCTCCGCGAGCTCGGCTTCCCGCGCCTCGAGCTTCGTGCGGGACGATTCGATGTCCCGCTGCGCCTCTTTCACGTCGCGATTCGTCGCGTCGAGTTTCTCCTGGAGCGCGGCGAGCGACTTCTCGCGGGCGGCGAGTTCCCGGTGCCGGCCGTCGAGGGACTCGACGAGGGTTTCGACCTCCCCCTCGCGTTTCCGGAGGGACGCCTCCTTCGCGTCGACGGCCGCTCGTTTCTTCTCGGCCTTGTCCATCGCGGCCTCGGCGTCCGCCGTCGCGGCTTTGTTCTTCCTCAGGTCCTGGAGTTCCTCGCGCGCCTCCATGAGTTCGCCCTCGAGTTCCTTGAGGGCTTTCTTGGTCTCGCGTTCGGCACCGGCACTCGCGGCCTCGAGTTCCTTCACCCGGGTCTGCAGGCCATGGATCGTATCGTCGTGGCGGGCGATCTGCGCGGTCTTCGCGTCAGACAGCTTGCGGGCGTCCTCGAGATCCTTGCGGAGCTGGGCCTCGCGGGCCTTCGCCTCTTCCCGCTCGGCGGCATCGACCTTCAGGAGGACCGGCGCATCAAGCTCTTCCTCGTCGGTCTCGAGGGACTTCCGGGCCTTCTCGCGCAGTCCCATCGGCCATCACAACAGCTGGAGCTGTTCGAGGAGCTTCTCGTAGAGCGCAAATCGCTCCGACTTCGCGAACTTCCGGATCTTGTCTTTCGGCAGGTCTCCGAGCAGCTCGTCGATGTCTTTCATGACGACCTTCAATTCGCCTTTCAAGTTGAGCAGTTCCTTCTGCTGCTCCATCAACTGGTTCCGTTCCTCCATGAGGCGCTCCATCTGCTCCTCGAGCTGGATCATCCGGGCCTGAAGTGCGCCCAGCTCTTGATCCGACTTGATCGTGACCGGCGTCGGCTCGTCTTTCGAAGCGGCGCGGGCCGCGGTGGACTTCTGCTCCAGGTCCCACCGTCGCCGTTCGAGGTCGACTTCCGCCTCGCTCAGCGCGTGGTGCCGCTCGTCGAGAAGCCGCGCCTTCTCCCGCATCAGCTCCTCCCGTTTCTCGATCTCCCGTTCCCGCTCGTGGACGCGATTCATGACGGTCCGGAACTCGTCCTCCCGCCGGACGAAGTCCGACTCCCGCTCCTTGAGTTGCCCGAACGCCTTCTCCCGCGACTCTAGCTCGTGCCGGAACGCGGAGATCCGACCGCGGAGGGACGACTCGCGCGCCTTGAGCTCCTCCTTCTGCATCCGCAAGATGTTACGGTACGTCGTCTCCATGTCGACGAGGCCTTCCTCGAGTTTCAGGATGTCCTCCTTCTCCAGGAGGAGTGTCTCGATCTGCCGCTTCAGTTCCTCGCGCTCCCGCAGCTGGTCGGGATCCTCGGAGCCCTCGAGCGCTTTGATTCGGGCCTGCGCTCGTTCGATCAACGCCTCCATCTGTTCGAGGCGCTGCTTGCGCCTCTCGAGCATGCGGTCGAACGGTTCGGCGAGCTTCCAGAGCGATTCCTCCATCTCTCCCTCGGTGCGATCCGCCTCGAGGGACGACGCCGGCTCCGCTCCCGGGCCGCCTCCGGGCGCCCCACGGCTCCGCGCCTTCTCGCGGCTGAGTTGCAGGATCCGCCGTAGGTATACCTCCTCCGGGGATTCCTGATTGGGGGGCGTCGGGACTTCGTCGAATCCGGGCTCCGGGAACTTCGCGTTGCAGTTCAAGCACTCGGTGGCGGAGGCGGGATTGATCGAATTGCAGATCGGGCAGAGGACGGCCTGCATCGAGCCTTCGAAGGGCTCGCCGCAGCGGGCGCACGACGCGGCGTCCGGCGGCGTTTCCGCTCCGCATTCGCTGCAGTAGGCGGCCTTGCTGGGGGTGAGGGCGCGCTGGGCCATCGATGCCTGCTCGAGGAAGATGGGATGCCGGGTCGCTCAGTCGTACGCGTTGTACGCGAGGATCTCCGACAGATGCTTCCTGCCCGCCGGGGCCTCGTAGGCCTCCGGGATGCCCAACGGTGTCAACCCTACCACGTGGGCGTCGGCCGGGATGTTCAGGAGGGATTTCACCTTCTCCTCGTTGAAGGTGAAGATCCAGGAGGTCCCCAACCCCTCACTCGTGGCCGCCACGGTGACGTTCGCAAGGGCCATGCCGAGATCGACCGGATACGAGTTCATGTATCCGCCGATCATCGCGACCGCCTCGTCGAGCCGGGCACAGGCGACGACCACCAGGGGCGCGTCGGTCATGTGCCTCCCGTTCGTACAGGCGCCCGCGAGCTTCCGCTTCGCGTCCTCGTCCGAGACGACGA
>VBMB01000035.1 GCA_005878525.1 Methanobacteriota archaeon | reverse complement strand
AGAACTGCGCGCCGACAATCGCGTTGACATGGTTCTGCGTAATCAGCTTCGTCGTGGCGGCGGCAGCCGCCGTTTGATCGGTCTGATCGTCCTCCGTGAACAGCTGAATAGGCTGGCCGAGCACGCCCCCCGCCGCGTTGATTTGATGGACGGCGAGGTACGCGCCTTGCGTGTCGCCCGGCCCGTACTGGCTCAGCGCACCCGTAATCGAAAGCAACGTCCCAATCCGAAGGGCAGGCTTCGCCGGCGCGGGATTAAACAATCCGCCAAGCACTGCGGCCAGAACGACCACAACAATCACGACGATGACCGCAACCGCAATCCACACTGCTCTGCTCTTCGGGGCAGGCTTCGCTCCCGAAGGTGTAGGCTCCTCCATGATGACCCCGGCGGCGTCATGATGTGACATGGTTTAAACGTTCTGGCTGACGCTCGATCTTGACAAGTCTTAGGCCAGTATTCGAACTCTGAATCGTCACAGGCGCGATCCCCCCGACCGACGGCCAGGAGAGCGCACCGGTTCTTCATAGCGGACGGTCACGACGATAGATGACGTAGCCGACGAGTCCGAACACCGGGACCAGGAACACGATGGCGAACCAGAAGAGGCTGTTCATGCCGCGAATCCGGGCGTCCTGGTACACCCACAACGCGATGAGGAGGAAGGCGACGTAGAGGCCGAGGAGGAAAAGCCACAATCCGACCGGCGAGCCCGATGCGGTCGCTTGGAACGGGATCGCGATGTTTCCCAGGACGACGGGCATCTCGCTCACCCCACGATGCGGTCTCTGTCGCGCGGCATGTCCTCAAGCAATATTTATATCATTATGCGCGAATTCGTCGAATCGACGGGAGGCAGGCTCGACTGGCCGAACTGACCACCGGCGCGCTGCTCCTGGTCATTGGGGTGGCCTTGTCGGTGATTGGAATCCTGTTTTTCCCGTTTCTTTGCATCGGCATCCCGCTCATGATCGTCGGGGTCATCCTCATCGTCGCCGAGGGAGGGCAGGTGACGAAGTCTCGGCCGATGATGTACCCCGGGTATCTAGCTCCATACGGATATCCGCCATACGCGCCGCCACCGCCTGCGGGTCCGCCGGCACCGGCCCCCCGGGACGCGGGGCAGCCTCCCGCCTCCGGGTCGGGTCGCTTCTGCACCAACTGCGGCTCGCCGGTCGCGACCGGGATCTCGTTCTGCCCGAACTGCGGGACCCGCGTCGCCACCTGAGCCGCCGCGCGATGCCTTTATGGCCGGACAGTCTTCTCCGACGCAAGGTGCCGCCGTGAAGAGTTCGGAGGTGTCGGGTTTCTACAAGAAGAGCCCCGAAGATCGCTGGCAAGTCATCCGATCGTTCGGAGAGCTCTCGGACGCGGAAATCGAGACGATCCGGAACACGGGGGCGCTCAAGTTCGACCAGGTCGACCGGATGATCGAAAACGTGGTCGGCGCGATGCCGATCCCCCTCGGGATCGCGGTGAATTTCCGGATCAACGAACGCGATTACCTGGTCCCGATGGCGATCGAAGAGCCGAGCGTCGTCGCGGCGGCCTCGAACGCGGCTCGGATGGCCCGAGAGCGAGGTGGGTTCTCGGCGAGCACCTCGGGTCCGATCATGCTCGGGCAGATCCAGCTCGTCGGGGTCTCGGACCCTCACGGGGCGCGGATGACGATCCTCCACCACCGCGACGAAATCCTCTCGATCGCGAACGAGAAGGATCCGATGCTCGTGAAGGTCGGGGGCGGCGCGAAGGACGTCGAGGTGCGCGTCGTGGATACGAAACGGGGACACATGGTGATTACCCACCTGGTCGTCGACTGCCGCGACGCGATGGGGGCGAACGCCGTGAACACGATGGCGGAGGCGGTCGCGCCGCATATCGAGCAATGGACGGGCGGCCGCGTCTACTTGCGGATCATTTCGAACCTGGCGGTGCGACGCCTTGTCCGCGCGCGAGCCGTCTTCGCGAAAGAGGCCATCCGGACCGAGGACATCCCCGGAGAGGACGTCGTCGAGGGCATCCTGGAGGCGTACGCGTTCGCGGATGCGGATCCGTTCCGGTGCGCCACGCACAACAAGGGCATCATGAACGGCGTCGACGCGGTCGTCGTGGCGACTGGGAACGACTGGCGGGCCATCGAGGCCGGTGCCCACGCGTACGCGGCGTGGAAGTCCGGTGGGTACCGCTCCCTGACGTCGTGGGAGAAAGACAGCCACGGAGATCTCGTCGGGACGATCGAACTCCCGATGGCGGTCGGCCTGGTCGGGGGCGCCACCGCGGTCCATCCGACCGCGAAGGCGAATGTCCGCCTCCTCGGGGTGAAGACCGCGCAGGAACTCGCGGAGGTGATTGCCGCAGTCGGGTTAGCGCAGAACTTCGCGGCCCTCCGGGCGTTGGCGACGGAAGGCATTCAACGCGGGCACATGTCGCTTCATGCGCGCAACGTCGCGGCGACGGTCGGGGCCGTCGGTGAAGAAGTCGACCGGGTGGCCGAGATTCTTGTGAAAGAGCGAAAGGTGCGGATGGACCGGGCGAAGGAAGTCCTCACTGAGCTTCGGTCGCGACAGTCCAAGTGAGGAATATCCTCGGGCGGAAATATTCGCATCAGAGTGGAACAGCTCAGACCAATAATATACGTGCTTACGACGATACCGGCGATACTTTTCTACGAACCACCGCCGTGGCGATTTTCTGTGTTACGGAATAGCACGAAGCGCGCGGCTAACCGCCGTAAATATCCAGACGGTCCGATAAAAGTCGAGGCTCTCTTCGCCGTGTCTTGCCCTCTGTGAGCGATGTTTATCGTACATCAGTGCGTCAGACTTTCGTCCGACCGGCAGTCTTTTTTAGTTTGACGCTCCTTCGCGCGCCGGGATGGGTGCACACGGTTCGCGTTGCGATCTACACTAGGGTCTCCACCGAGGACCAAGCCAAAGAGGGCTTTTCCCTGGAGGCGCAGCGCGAACGGCTGGAGGCGTACTGCCTCGCCCGAGACTGGTCCGTCGCGGCCCGGTACACCGATGAAGGTCACTCGGGCCGAAACATCCGCCGTCCGGCGTATCAGAAGATGATGGCCGAACGCGACGCGTGGGACGCGTTGCTCGTCATCAAGATGGACCGAATCCACCGGAACTCTCGGAACTTTATGGAGATGATGGAGAACCTCCAGCGGTGGGGGAAGGATTTCGTGTCCGCCTCCGAGTCCCTCGACACCTCGACCGCGATGGGACGCTTCGTCATGGACATCATCCAACGGATCGCCCAGCTCGAATCCGAGCAGATTGGCGAACGCGTGAAAATGGGGATGACCCAGAAGGCGCGCGTCGGCCCCGGCATCCTCGGATTCCATCCGCCCCTCGGCTACGATGTCGCGGAAGGCCGGCTCGTCCCCATCGAGGACGAAGCCGAGGTCGTGCGAGAGATGTTCGATCTCTGCCTGGAGGGCCGGACGCTCGAGGAGACCGCGGCGGACCTGAACGCGAACGGACGGCGGACGAAACGCGACACCGCCTGGACGCCAATCAAGGTGTACCGCATCCTTCACAACCCGGTCTACGCCGGGTTCCTCCGCTGGGATGGGATCGTGCGAAGAGGGGACCACGATCCCGTCGTACCTATCGAAACCTTCAACGAAGCGCAAGAGCGCCTGAGGTCGCGGGCGCTCCTGTCGAACGCACACGCGCCTCCGGTCATCCTGGAGGCCTGACGCGTGGACGGTCGCTGTCAACGGTGCTGGAGCCCGAAGAACCTCGTGAGCCACGAGGTCGATGCGAACCCTCGAGCGGACCCCACCGTCCGGCGGGAGAAGGTCCTCCTGTGCAAGCACTGTGTGGACGGGTCTCCGGGGGACGTCCTCTTGTTCTGGGAAGTCTACATGCGCTTCGGGTCAACCCGCGAGATGCTTCAGCACTATTCCTCGGAGTCGGAGGACGAGGCGCTTCGGAAACTGTGCGTCGAACGGGACTTGAACGAGCGCGAGGTGTTGCGCCGGGCCCGAGGACTGCAGAGCGCGGAGGCACTCAACAACGCGGTCAAGAAGGCGAACGCGTTCCTGACTTACGCGAGTCCTTACGGCTACGATTACGTCGACGGCGTGCTCCAGGTGAAGAACGAGGAGGCCCGCGTGGTCTCGTTGATTTTCCGACGTTACCTCGAGGGCAAAGGCATCGCGAAGATCTGCCAGGAGCTCAACCGGGACGGATACCGCACGAAGACCGGTCGGGCCTGGGCGAGCCAGACGATCGCGAACATCCTCAGCAATCCGGTGTACTGCGGCCTGGCGCGCCTGAACGGCGGCATCAAACGCGGAAAGCACGAACCGCTGATCGAGATCGACACGTTCAACCGGGTGCAGCATGAGATGCAGCGCAGGATTCGGCGACCCGACCAACGGAAGGCCGATCCTCCGCAACTCCGGCTCGAAGACTACCGCGAGTAGGTTCGAGGACAACGGTCCCTCCCTACGTCCCACTCGAGCGGAAAGTTTGTCGGAACTCCCGGTGGAAAGAACGATTTCTTCGCCTCGCGCGCCCTGGTTCCATTCACATTCGGTAATCCGAGCCGCAACGGGAGCGGCGGGGGCTTCGTATTGACAACACATAGTACTATGTGTGCACATAACACTATGGTTCGAGGAGATCTCCGTGGCAAAGCGTATCAAGGATCTCACGACGATTCAATTGACGACGCAGACGCGCGATCGCCTGTACCGCCTGAAGTTCCGGAAGACGTACGACGAGTTTCTCATTGAGTTGTGCGACTTGTATGACCGCTCGGGAAAAGGCGGCGAAAGTTGAGTCAAGGTCCCACATATATTTTCTAATATGGTCATGTAACAGCTAAACAAAACATAGCTCGCTACGATTCCGTCCATTTTCGGCTCCCTTGCTGATAGGGTTATGACTCATCGGACCCTTTTCCTGCGAAGCCAATGATTGGTTGGGCGGAGAAGTACCGGCCCAAGACCCTCGACGAGATCGTCGGGAATCCCACCGCCGTCGCAGAACTGCGAAAGTGGGCCGCGGCCTGGGACAAGGGTCGGCCGGACAAGCGCGCGGTCGTCCTCCAGGGCGACCCCGGGATCGGGAAGACGAGCGCCGCGCTCGCGCTCGCGAATGAGATGGGGTGGAGCGCGATCGAGATGAACGCTTCGGAGAGCCGGAATGCGGAGGCAATCCGGAAGGTCGGGACGCGGGGTGCAGTCCTGCAGACTTTCACGGAGACGGGCGAGTTCGTTCGTTCCAAGGAGGGCGGCCGCAAGCTGATCATCCTGGACGAAGCCGACAACGTATTCGGCCGCGAAGATAAAGGTGGGATCGGCGCAATCGTCGAGATGATCCAGGAGACTCGGCAGCCGGTCGTCCTCATCGCGAACGACTACTACGCCTTGACCCGGCGCTCGTCCTCCCTGAAGCGGTTATGCAAGACCATTAAATTTCAAGGCGTTCACGAGGATGCGATGAAAAACATACTTCGAACCATCGCATCGAAGGAGAGCGTCGACGTGACCGATGACGTCTTCGACGTGATCGTCGAGCGGGCGGGCGGAGACCTGCGATCCGCGATCAACGACCTGGAGTCCCTCGCGGTCGGAAAACGCACGCTTGTCGCTGAGGCCACGCGGTCCCTGGGATATCGAGACCGGGCACGCACGATCTTTCCGGTCCTCGAGGAAATCTTGCGTTCCGGGGATGCGCGGCGCGCACGCGATGCCGTTCGGGAACTCGACGAATCGCCGGAAGACCTGATCCTGTGGGTGGACCAGAACCTCGGTCATGAGTACTCCCGACCGGACGACCTCGTCCGCGGATACGAGGCGCTGAGCCGGGCGGACATCTACCTCGGGCGAACGCGACGGAGGCAACGATATGGCCTCTGGTCGTACGCGAGCGAGATGATGTCGAGCGGCGTCGCCGTCGCCCGCAAGGGGCGCGCCCGGGGAAGCCAGCTCGAGTTCCCGTATTATCTGATCCAAATGTCGCGGTCCCGCGCCCAGCGAGGCGCCCGCAACTCCGTCGCGAAGAAGCTGGCGAAGATGTTGCATGTTTCCCAGTCGATCGTCCGCACCGATCTCTTGCCGACGATCCGAACACTGTTCTCCGGGGACGAGGAGATGCGGATCCACCTCACCGCAGAACTCGGCCTCGACGAACGGGAAGTGGCTTTCCTCCTCGACGAGTCGGAGACGAGCCATGCCGTGAAGCATCTTTTGGAGAAAGCCGCCAAGATCAAGGGTCTTCCAATCGGAGAACCCGGACGAGGTCGGCTTTCCTCTTTCGACACGGAGGACGATGCGGCCTGAGGGCGGAGTCCGACAGCGGGGGCTCGTCGACCGGCGCATCGTCTTCTCGGACGAGGAGCTGGCCGCGAGCTACGTGTTCCCGTTCGTCGATCGACGGTGGCGCGTGCCGTTCGTGGTCCTGGCTCTGTCCGCGGGAGCGCCGTTGGTCCTCGACGGCCCCCTTCGAGTGGATCAATTCCGATTCCGGACGGCGCTGCGCACGAACGACCTTCGACGGATCGAGTCAATCCCGCTGGAGGATCTCGAGCAGCTCGTCCATTACGATCCCTGGTGGGTGTTCCGTCGCGTCTCCGGCATCGGCCGCGCCTGGATCGAAGCTGTGTTCGCCACGAACATCGCCACTCCGTTCCGTTATGGAGGCCGAACGCACAAAGTCCGGGACCTCATTTTCTCCGCCGAACTTGATCGCCTCGAGGAAATCGAAGCAAGGGTCGGACTCTTTCGATCCGTGACGTTCCATCCGGGCGACGTCGAATTGCTCAGCTTGCGACCCGCGCCTCGGGCGCAGTCGAGCCTTCGGACGGTCCGGACCGCGAAAGCCCTTTAACCCACTGCGTCATGCCGCGTCGAAATGGACCCGGAGAAGCAAGAGGTCCTCGAGCGCCAAGGCTATCGGATCGTCGGCGAGCACAGTGGCGTCAAACTTTGCCACTGGACGAAAGCGAGCCTCACGAAAGGCGTCGGGTGCTACAAGCAGACGTTCTACGGAATCGAGAGTCACCGCTGCCTCCAGATGACGCCCGCCGTGGACGCGTGCAATCTGGCGTGCCAGTTCTGTTGGCGGACGCAGGAATGGGGATCGAATTCTCTCCTGGCGGCGGACGACCCTGCGTTCATCGTCGACGAATCGATTCGCGGACAACGCGAGTTGCTGACGGGGTTCAAAGGCAATCCGAACGTGAGCCGCGAGCGGTTCCTCGAAGCGTGGCACCCGACGAACGTCGCAATCAGCCTCACGGGGGAGCCCACGTTGTACAAGCGACTCGGAGAAATGATCGACGAGTTCAAGCGTCGCAAGATGTCGACGTTCCTGGTGACGAACGGTACGACGCCGGCCGTCCTGCGAAGGATGCACTCGGAAGGCCGCCTCCCGACGCAGCTGTACGTGACGGTGGCGGCGCCGAACGCGGAGATCTACCGGAAACTTGTCGCCGCCAAGTCCGATCACGAGTGGAACAAGCTGCGAGAAACACTCGCCCTCCTCCCGACGTTGCCGACCCGGACTGTGGTCCGGCACACGCTGGTGGAAGGCTGGAACCTCGGTTGGGAGGACGAGTACGCGGAACTGGACCGACTCGGGAAGCCGATGTTCATCGAGTGCAAGGGATACAGCTTCGTCGGCGAGAGCCGGCTCCGGCTTCAGGCGGAGAACGTCCCGAGCCACGCCTCCATCCGGACGTTCGCGGAGCGCCTCGCGGATCGCCTCGGCTATCGGATCGCGGCCGAACGCGAGGACAGCCGCGTGGTCCTGCTCACCCAGGACGGCGCCCTCCATCCTATTTTCCAATGATTGAATCCACGGCGGCGGCTTTTATTACCCACATCGGATACGACGCCGAAGGCCGTGGTCGACCTCCTCCAGATCCTGAATGATGCATACAACACTCCGTGGCTGTACATCCTCATCGCGTTCGGCTATGCGGTGCTCGTGGCGCTCGTCTTGCCCATCCCGATCGAGATCGCTCTCCTGTTGCCCCTGATCGAAGGTCGTTGGGGATACCTCGCGAGCATCGGCCTGGCGATCGCGGCGGGGAAGACGCTCGGGGCCTGGCTGATCTTCTGGCTCGGCCTGAACCTCGAAGGCTCCGTGCGCAAGTGGTCCGAACGGTGGCGGCTCGCCCGGTGGTTTGTCGCGAAGGCGGAACGGCTCGTCGGCAAGACCGGATACACCGGCCTCTACCTGCTCCTCAGCGTCCCGATGATGAGCGACACGATCCCGATCTACGTCTACTCGCTCTTCAACGAGGAAGGAAAGGCGCTCGAGCGCAACATGTTCCTGATCGCGAACTTCCTCGCGGCCGTCAATCGGGTCGCGATCCTCTCGATGGCGTTCGTGATCGGCGCGAACCTCATCCACGGCTGAGACCCACAGCCTTATCCTGCGTGCGTGATTCGAGCGGCTGTGTTCGAGCTGCCCTCGATCCTGACGGCCGAGTCCCTCCTGGACAAGGCGTTCGGGCGGGCCGCCAAGGCGACCGCCACGGGACCGGATCGGATGACGCGGGCACGCAACCTCGCGGTCGCTCGGGTGCGCGGAGCGGGGCAGGCGATCGAGTCGACGTTGCGTGGATATGTGAAAGGCTTCCCCAGCCTCGACCGCCTACCGGCATTCTACCGCGAGCTCGTCGACGTCCTGCTGGACTTGGGCCGACTGAAAAAACATCTCGCCGCGCTCGACTGGGCGGCCGACAAGGTCCGGGACATCACCCGGCACTACCGCGGGCGGATCGGTCGCGCCGCGGGGAACTCGATCAGCGAATTGCGCCGCGAGGCGTATGGCCGGCTTTCTTCGGTTGTGAACCAAATTTCTCCCGATCTCGACGCTCTGGTCGCCGCTCGGGTCGCCCTACGGCGGATCCCAGAGGTCGACCCAACGATCCCGACCATCGTGGTCGCAGGCTATCCGAACGTCGGAAAGAGCTCGTTCCTCCGCGCGGCCTCCACGGGCCGTCCGAAGGTCGCGGACTATCCCTTCACGACGAAAGGGGTGTCGCTCGGCCACTTTGACCGCGGCCTACACCGCTACCAGATCCTCGACACGCCCGGGCTTCTCGACCGGCCGATGGACAAGAGGAACAAGATGGAACGGCAGGCCATCGCAGCCCTCGCCCATCTCGCGAACGGCGTGCTGTTTCTCCTGGATCCGACGGAAACGTGCGGCTATCCGCTCGACGACCAACGTCGGCTCCTCGACGAAGTCCGAGCGCTGTTCCCGGACGTGCCGATCATCGTCGCGGCAACGAAGAGCGACCTCGGAAACCCCAGTTCCGATGAACTTCGGGTGTCCGCCTTGACCGGGTCGGGGGTTCGGGAGGTGCTGGACTTGCTCCTGGAGCAGGTCACCAGCCGCGGTCTTGCAACCGCGCCTCGACCGGCAGCGCCTTAGCGTCCATTCCTTTCATCGCGAGGCCGATGCCTTTCGAGACCTCTGCGACGGTCGAAGGGTCATCGAAGTGCGCGACCGCATCGACGATGGCTCGGCCGCGGCCCTCCGGATTCTCCGACTTGAAGATCCCGGACCCGACGAACACCCCGTCACAGCCCATGAGCATCATCAGGGCGGCATCGGCGGGCGTCGCGACCCCACCGGCCGCGAAGTTGACCACCGGGAGGCGCTGGATCTTCTTGACCTCGGTCAGGATCTGGAACAGCCCTTCGGTGATCGTGTCGAGGTTCTCGTTGGCGAAGACGACGTCGGCTTCCGTGACGCTGGCGAGCTCGCCGTGGGCGCTGCGGATCTCCTTGAGGAGTACCGTGTAGCTGTCCGCAAACTTCGTGGCGATGAGGTAGAGCTGCTCCTTGTTCTTGCTCTGTAGCTCCGCGATCGCGCCGTTCACGAGCCGGACATGCCGGACGGCTTCGATGATGTCCCCCGTGCCGGCCTCGCCCTTCGTGCGGATCATGGCGGCCCCTTCCCAGACCCGCCGGACGGCCTCGCCGAGGTTCCGGCACCCGCACACGAACGGGACGCTGAATCCCCTCTTGTTCACGTGGAAGAACGGGTCGGCGGGAGTGAGGACTTCGGACTCGTCGATCATGTCGACACCCATCGACTCGAGGGCCCGCGCCTCCGCCTCGTGCCCGATCCGGCACTTGGCCATCACCGGCACCGTGACGGAATCCATGATCTCCTGGATGCGGACCGGATCGGCCATGCGCGCGACCCCGCCGGCGGCCCGGATGTCCGCGGGCACCCGCTCCAGGGCCATCACCGCGACCGACCCCGCCTCCTCTGCGATGGCGGCTTGCTCCGCGTTCGTGACGTCCATCACGACGCCACCCTTCTGCATCTTCGCGAAGCCGCGCTTCAGCAGTTCGGTCCCGAATCGCATCCGTGTCAGGTCGAGGTCGAGGGGGATGGTATTCCTCCGGGCCGAGCTTACGGTCCGTGGGTATTTCTATTTTGCGTGGCGGGTTCCCTCGATAACCGAGTTCCTGCGGTAGGACTTTGCCGGGGTAGAATGATACGTGTTGGGTGGAGCTCAGGAACAGCGCATCCCGCCATCTCCCGTTCATCCAACTCGCGACCGCAACCATCGCGTTTGCTTCGGGATCCGTCGCTGTCCTCGAGACGTTTCCCAGGCAACCGTTGTTCGAACTTCAATTCATCTACAGCACGGTCGTTTTCTTCGCTCAAATGGCGCCGGCCTTCGGGCTCGTCGGACTTCTGTTGATTCCGGTCACCCTACATGGCCCTGGGTGGAGACAGTGGGTCTTCGTCGGCTCAGTCCTGCTTGCGTCGGCAGGCTTGTCCGGCGGCCTCTGGGTCATTAGCCTCGTTGGACGGGCGAGTTAGCTGGCGTCTGGCAGGAGGCGCAGAGTCCATCAGACGTCGCGGGAAACGCTTAAGTGAATCCTCCCTTTCATCGCGGGCGTGAAGGTGGTCTGCGTCACCGGCATGCCGGGATGCGGGAAGGAAGAAGTCCTCGTTGTGGCGAAGGACCTCGGGTTCGCAATCGTCCGGATGGGCGACGTAGTCCGCGAGGAAGCCCAGCGTCGAGGCCTCCCCATCACGGATGCCGCCGTCGGGGGCATAGCGCATGCCGAGCGGGAGTCCCACGGATTCGGAATCTGGGCAGAGCGCACGCTGCCGCGAATCCACGGTGAGCGCGTCGTCGTCGATGGCCTGCGCGGTCGGGCGGAGCTCGAGGTGTTCCGAAAGGCGTTCGGCGAGGCGCTCGTGGTCGTCGCCGTCCACGCGTCCCCGAAGACGCGCCACGAGCGGATGCTGCGACGCAAGCGCCTGGACGATGCCCTCACGATCGAAGCGGTCCGAGCGCGGGACCTCCGCGAGCTGAGCTGGGGGCTCGGAGACGTGATCGCGACCGCCGATGTCATGCTCGTGAATGAAGCGAGCCTGGACGAGTTCCGGCGGCAGGCGCGAGCGGCCCTGGAGCGGCTCCATGGCTGAACTGCCTATCCGCCGCATCGAGGCCCGCACATACTGTCACGCAACGGAAGCGGAGGAACGGGTGGCTGCGGCGCTTCTCTTCGCCGTTCCGGAAGGCGAAACGTCTCGGGAGGAACTCGAAGGCCACTTCGGGAATCCGCTGGTCCGGCTCACCCGCCGGGTCGAGAAGCGCCCGGGCATCCGGGCGGTCTGGGAACGCTGGTCCGCGGCAGGAATCCCCGCGGCCATCGCAAGAGACGTGGAGGCGCGCGTGGACGAGGACGGCGTCCTGCATTTCCGGCTCGACAAGCAAGCCGCGTACCAGGAGCGCCTGGAGCTCGCGAAGGATTCGGATCCGATCGACGTGCGATTGAAGCTCATCGCCTACCCAGCGAAGCCGGCGGAGGCCCGGCGGGTCGCTCACTCGATCCTCGCGGAGGCGCCGTGAATGCGCCTCACGCGGGCGGATCGTCACTTGCTGGACGAAGGCACGGACGTACAGCGCAAGGCGATGGGGATCCTCCTCACGGTGGGCCGCCTCGTCGAAGCAGCGCGGCTCGTGCCAATCACCTCGGCGCACGTGTCCGGTGCATCGTACAAGATGATCGGCGACCCCGGCCTCGAGTTCCTCGAGGACTTCGCCCAAACCGCGCGGGTCTCGGTGCCCACGACCGTGAATCCGCTGGGGACGGACCTCGCCCAGTGGCAGGAGCTCGGGGTCCCGCCGACGTTCGCCGAGAAGCAGGGACGCATCGCCCGGGCCTACGAGGCGATGGGCGTCCGTCCCACGTTTTCATGCACGCCCTACCTGCTGGGGGTCCGCCCGGGCTTCGGCGAGCATATCGCCTGGGCGGAATCGAGTGCTGTCTGCTTCGCCAACTCGGTCCTCGGCGCGCGCACGAACCGGGAAGGTGGACCCGCGGCCCTCGCGGCGGCCATCGTCGGAGCGACGCCAGAGTATGGGCTCCACACGGACAGAGGAAGAGAACCGACCGTGGTCGTGAAGGTCCGCACGAAACCGCACGGCATGGACTACTCCTTGATCGGACTCGTCGCCGGCGAGCGAGTGGGCGACGGACTCCCATTCTTCCGCGGCTTTCGCGGTACAGAGGAGGACCTCAAGTGGCTGGGAGCGGCGCTCGCCTCGTCCGGCGCGTGCGGAATGTTCCACCTGGAGGGCGTGACGCCGGACGCTCGCGGGGCACGCGTGAAGGGTCTCAAGTCGATCACGATCACTCGCGATGACCTCACGACCGCGAAACGGGCGCACAGCGATGGGACAGAGGCCGACCTAATCGGCCTCGGGTCCCCGCAACTTTCCGCGGCGGAGCTGCAAAGGATCGCGCGACTCGTCGACCGCACGCCGCCCCGGATCCCGATCTGGGTCTTTACGAGCCGGATCGTGCGCGATGCGAATCCGGATGCCGTTGGAATCATCGAACGGCATGGTGGTCGTGTCCTTGCAGACACTTGCCTGGAGGTCACCCTCCTCGAACATCGGTTCGGCACGGTCGCCACGCCTTCGGGGAAAGGGGCGTACTACCTGCCGAGCCTGTGCAAACAGAAAGTCATCTTCGATGATGTGGAGGCTTTGTTGGAGCGCTACGCATGAGACTTCGCGCGCGCGGAATCGTTCCCGGCCGGGCGTCTGGCACCGCAATCGCTTCCTCGGCTGTATTCTCGTTCGTCGGCGGCGTGGATCCGGCCAACGGATCGATTCTTGATGAGGCGACGGGCATCGCGGGCGAACGGCTGGAAGGCCGAATCTTCGCATTCCCCACCGGGAAAGGAAGCACGGTGGGCTCGTACGTTCTCTACGGCCTCGGGAAGAGGGGTTACGGTCCCGCCGCGATTGTGAACCGACGCGCGGACGCCGTAGTCGCGGTTGGCGCAACCCTCGCGGGGATCCCGATGGTGGACCGTGTGGACGTCGGCGGTCTGCTCACAGGAGATCGAATGGTCGTCGACGCTGATCGGGGTTCGGTCGAGCTGCCGGACGTGAAGGCGAAGCGCGTGGTCACGGCGATCCTCCGAAACCAGGGACGCATCCTCATCGTCCGTCGCAGCGAGAAAGTCGGCACCTTCCGAGGACGCTGGTCCGCCATCTCGGGGCACATCGAGGGCCGCGAGAATCCGAGACATCGGGCGATTGCAGAAGTCCGTGAAGAGACCGGGCTCCGCGGAATCGTGTTGCGCTCAGGCGGGGATCCGGTCTTCGCGCGCGACGGGGCGACGATGTATGTCGTCCATCCATTCCTGTTCGACGTCCCGAGCCGACGGGTGCGCCTCGACTGGGAAAATGTGGAACATCGATGGATTCGTCCGGAGGAGTTGCATCGCTTCGATACCGTCCCACGTCTCACGGACGTCGTCGCCGCCGTCCTCGGGCCTCCGGCGTGAGACCATGATGATCATTCGGAGCCGGGGGCGCTGGATCCCGTCGGTACGTCAATCACCCGATCCACTTCCCGCTCGAGCAACGTCATCTGATGGGCATCGAGGGTCGATGGATTGACGGACAGGAGCAGGACTCCGTTGTTCACGGCGACCTGATCGCGGATCGACTGCACGAGACGCAAGACCGTCAGGAAGTTGTTGTTCGTCACCAGGTATTCGACGGCGTCCAGGAGGACCACGCCCTTCTCGCGCGAGAGAAACTGCTCCGCGGCCAAGGACAACTTCTCGAGGTCTTTCGGTCGAATCGTGTCCTCCTTCCCCACGTTGCTGAGCCACAGGATCGGGAGATCGGAGAGGCCGAAGCGTTCCCGAACTTTCTGCGGGAAGATCCGCGTGATGACTAGTCCTTTCTTCCCCGCCTTCTGCGCAATCAAGAACAGGCGGTACGCCTCCTCCGGCGTCGTCTCCCGAACGAGGTACGAGGAAGAATCCTTCAGCAAGGGCGGAGGAGCCTCTCCGATGGCGCCGCTCGGGACTGTTGTGGCACGAAGCGTCTGAGGTGCCCCGCACGACGGACACTCGGAAGAGCCGACGGGGATGAGCTCCCCGCACGCGACGCAGGGCACGCGGGACGGCGTCCCGTGAGGGGCCTGGCCCGACAACGCGAAGCCGCACACCGGGCACGCGTCGGCGCCCGGCGGAATCGCGGAGTTGCATCGAGGGCATGGAGTGGCTTCGGTCATCATCGCCTCCCCGCATCGCGGACAGCGCCGCATCTCGGACGGAACCGAGGCTTGGCAGATGCGACAGATAGACCCGACCTTCTCCGGTGAGGCGAGGAACTCGAAGATTCGATCGATGTCGCCTGCGGCGAGGCCGTCGACGGCCACCAGCTCCTGTTTCGTCGCCGCGCGCAGCGTCGCGAGGCTCTTGTAGCCGGCGTCGAACAGGGCCATCGCCTTCTGCACGGTGATGCCCGGGATCCGCGTGAACCCGCGGATCGCCTCCGAGAGATGGAGCGGCGTCACACCAATCGTCACGACGTGACCATCGACATCCTTCCACTCTACGACGTGTTCGGATTCCACGGGCTTGTCCGTGAACGTGAGGCTGCGTGACCGTGTCTCGCGGGCGATGAACGCCTTCTGCTGATCAAGGCTCGCCGCGAATTCCTTGTCTGTGTTGATGACGGCCGCGATGAAGTCGTCCACGTCGAGATCCAAGTCTTTCCGCATCTGCTGGATCCGACGGATCAATTCCCTCGCGTGCGCTTCGGCCTGCAGTTCTGGCGTCACGCGAAGGTCGAGGAAGACCTCACCGTGAGGCGTTTCGACGCGAGCGACATCCGCGGGGAGCCCTTTTTCGAGACGCACCATCGATGGTTCGATCGACAACGTCTGCCCTTCCACCTGGAGGGGGTAAGACCCTCGCTCGAGTGCCTTCCGAATCTCGTCCGCGGGGCGGGCTGCGAGGAGCTTGACGATCTTGGGCGCGAGACCCTTGTAGGTCTTCCCGATCGCGGCGGGGTCGGGTTTCGCCCCGACGATCGTTCCGGGAAACTCGTCCGTGGACGCCAGGATCGCGAGGTCTTTTGCGTTCACCTGATCCAAAAAGATGCTTCGAAGGGAGGCGAGCGCCTCGGCCGCTTCGGGGGTCGCTGTCCGAACCGCGATCATTTTCAAGGGCCACCGGAGTTTGCGGCCTCCCTTCTGCCGTTCCTTGGAGACGACTTCCACGAGCTCCTGAACGATCGCCATGGACCTCTCCAACTCCGGCTGGAGTCGCTGGTCGTGGACCACGGGCCAGTCGAGCATATGGACGCTCAGCTTTCGTCCATCGAGACGCTGGTAGATCGCCTCCGCGATATGCGGCGTGACCGGGGCGAGGAGGAGGGCCAGCGTGCTCAGGGCTTCAAAGAGCACATGATAGGCCGCCAGCTTATCCCGGTCGTCCGTCTCCGTCCAGGTGCGCCCGCGGACCAGTTTCACGTACCATCGAGAGAGGTCGTCGAGGATGAACGACTCGATCGCGCGGGCCGCGCGGTGGAGGTTGTATGTCGTCATCTCCGCATCCACGGTCTTCTTGAGGCCCTCCAGCCGCGACAGGAGCCAG
>VBMB01000119.1 GCA_005878525.1 Methanobacteriota archaeon | reverse complement strand
GGCTCGATCGGTACATCGCGATCCAGGAGGCCGGCGAGAAGAAGGCCGGACCCGACGTCGAGATGATGGCCTGCAAGCAATACTCCGAGATCGGTGCGGAACGCTCATTGTTCTACAAGCGGCAGCGCGCCGGTTTGGTCGATCGCATCACGGACGACGATGCTATCAAAAAGGCGATTCAGGAGCCGCCCAACGACACCCGAGCGGCGCTAAGGCGGGAGCTATGCGACACCTTCAATATCGAGATGATTGATTGGTCTATGTTGATCGTGAACGACGGGACGCGCAGGCGAATCGATCTTCTCGATCCTTACGCCACGAAGATGGAGGCACCCTATGCCACAGCAAGTTGAGGAAAAGCCGAAGAAACGGAAGAAGCAGGAAAAGAAGTTGGAGTTCGAAGCCGGCAAGGTCTTCACCCCTGGCGAAGTGAAGGACGAGGACTTCGAGCTCGATCTGGAGTCGGCCAAGTTTAGGGCGCAAAAAGGCCAAGGAGGAGATCGGCGAGCGTAGTACTTTCGCTGACCTCCTAGTCGATATTGATTAGGCACAAACGGCTTGCTTTAGTCTCATCGTAGTTTCGGTCGAGTACTTCGCTGGTTTCTTGGACGGCGAAGGCAGTCTGTCGGTCGCTCGGATTCCTCGAGGGCATTTCCACGAATATTGTTCGAGAGTCGTGGTCTACAACAGCAATCGTCAGATTCTCGAGGAAATCCGCCGAGGATGGGGAGGGACCTTGCATGGCGTTGCTTCGCGCCGTTGGAACTGGAAACCAGCGTACGCCCTAATCTGGACGAACGCCGCCGCGGCGCGCCTGATTTTGGAAGTCGCACTCCATCTGAGGGTAAAGTCAGCACAAGCGCGCGAGCTGCTACGCTTCCAGAAACATCTTCGGGCGTGTCGGCGAAGAAGAGACCAGCTTGGACGGCTACTTCCCTTGTCTCCTCGTCAGCGGGAGATTCGAGAGTCTTTCCACAGACGTCTCAAGAGCCTCAATAGGCGGGGACCGACCAGTCGACGCTCCCCCGGCAGTGGGTCTCTCAGGCACGTTTCGCGGAAAGTGTCTGCAGAGTACCTGGCAGGCTTCACTGATGCTGAGGGCAGTCTGATTCTCGCGAAAGTGCGAATCATCGACCGATGGAATCTCCAATACGTGCCGAGAGTGTGCGTTGACAACACCGACAGGGCCGTCCTGGAAGACTTGCAACGTGATTTCGGTGGGATCCTCGCCAACCAGGTTGCGCGAAACGCTCGATGGAAGCGAGGATATAAGTTGGTCTGGAACGGGCGCAAAGTCGAGCCCTTTTTGCTTTCGGTCGGGCCGCATCTCCGAATCAAGCGAAGACAGGCACGGATTCTTATGCAATTTATCAGGCGCCGGAAGCGGACCCATCAGAGGCGAATGGGGCGACGTTTCGGACGGTTCCCTCCGGGGGTAATCGCCTACCGCGAGTCCCTTTATCAGCAAATGAAAAAGGAGAACGCGAGAGGGATATCGTCGGGCGGGCAAAGGAACAACTAACTCAGGGTTTGAGCCGCTTGGCTCCCGCCCGGGTTCTGGCTACCGGACGCGTCTCGGGCAACTTGATATCTCCCGCTCGCCTTGCCACCGGCCGGATGCCCACCCGCGTCGAGACCCTGGACAACGGCCTGAAGGTCATCCTCCGGCCGATCCCGGACACGAAGGCCCTCTCGACGTGGGTCGTCTACCGCATCGGCTCGAGGAACGAGGTCCCCGGCATGACCGGCTCCACGCATTGGGTCGAGCACATGCTGTTCAAGGGCGGCGGCAAGCTCGGCAAGGGGGACATCGACAAGATGATCTCCCGTCTCGGCGGCAAGATGAACGCCTTCACCGACACGGACTACACGATGTACTTCGAGACGATCCCCGCGGCCGCGATGGACACGGCCCTCATGATCGAGTCCGAGCGCATGCGGAACGCGGCGTTCGACCCGAAAGAGGTCGAGGCCGAGCGGACCGTCGTCATCAGCGAGCGAGAAGGCGCCGAGAACCAGCCCGACTTCGCCGTCGAAGAGGAGCTGTGGGGCCTCGCCTTCCACGTCCACCCGTACCACTGGACCGCGATCGGGTACAAGCAGGACCTCGCGACGTTGGACCGCGACCCGCTGTACCGGCACTACCTGCGGTACTACGCGCCGAACAACGCGTCCCTGATCCTGGTCGGCGGCTTCGATCCGGCCGTCGCGATGCAGCACGTCCGCGAGGCGTTCGGGCCCCTGAAGCCGGAGACGCGGCCGGACCCGCTCCGCCTGTCGGAGCCGGAACAGCACGGCGAGCGTCGCAGCGACCTCGAGCGCCCGGGCCCGGCCGACCTCCTGTCCGTGGGATGGCACATCCCGGCGGCGAGCCACGAGGACACCCCTGCGCTCGTCCTCCTGTCGACGGTCCTGGGCGGGTGGCGCGGCATCGTGCCGTTCGCGGCAGGCGATTGGCGACCGCGCTCGAACCGCCTCTACCGGGCGCTCGTCGACGCGCGCCTCGCGACGGACGTCGGCGTGCGGCAGGAGATGAAACTCGATCCGGCGTTGCTGATCGCGAGCGTCACCCTGGCCCGCGGGGCCGCCCTCGATCGCGTCGAGGCCGTCCTCGACCGCGAGATCGAGAAGATCCAGAAGAGCCCGCCGCCGAAGTCGGAGCTCGCGCGCGCCCGCCAGCAAGTCCGCGCCTGGGCCCGGTACGAACAGGACGGCGTCACGTTCCAGGGCATCCTGCTCGGCGCGGGGGAAGGCCTCGGCTCGTGGGACTTCGGCGAGACGCTCCTCGCGAAGGTCGAGAAGGTCCGCGCCGAGCAGGTCCGCGCGGTCGCCCGCACATACCTCGTCGACGAGCACCGCACGGTCGTTCGGTTCCACGCCCAGGAGGTCCCGGCGTGAACCTCCCGGACCGGACTGTCCTCGGGAACGGCGCCGTCCTCGTGTCGCACGCCCTGCCGTCGAACCCGTTCATCGCGTTCCGGGGGAGCGTGCCCGCCGGCGTCGCGGCGGAGGGGTCCGACCACGGCGTCGCCGAGTTCACGTCCCAGCTCCTCCTGAGCGGCACCCGCCGGATGAGCGCCGCGAAGCTCGCGGACCGGCTCGAGGGGATCGGCGCGACCCTCGAGTTCCACGACGGGGAGGAGCTCCTCTCCTTCCAGGGGCGGTGCACGCGCGAGACGGCCGCGGAGACCGTCCGGATCCTCGTCGAATGCCTCTCCCAGCCGACGTTCCCGCCGAAGGAGATCGAGCGCGTCCGCGGCGAGCTCCTGAACGACCTCCGCAACGAGGCGGACGACACCCGCGTCCGAGCGTTTCGCCAGTTGTCCCGCCTCGTGTTCCCGAAAGACCATCCGTACGGGCGGGACCCGAAGGGAGGCGAGGCGCGGGTCCGGCGGATCCGGCGCGCGGACATCGTCTCGTTCCACGAGGCGCACGTGGGCCCGGAGGGGCTCATCCTCGCTGCGACCGGCGACGTCGACCGGGCGCTCCTCGAGGACGCGATCGCGGCCCCGCTGTCGCGCCTCCGGGGAGACGAGGGCGGACCGCCGGCGATCCCGCCCCCGCCGCCGCATCGTCCCGGGTCCGAGTCGATCCCGATGCCGCACAAGACCCAGGTCGACATCGCGATCGGCGCGCCCGGCGTCCCCCGACGCCACGCGGACTATTACGCCCTGAACCTCGCGAACCTCCTCTTCGGCCGGATCGGGTTGTACGGCCGCCTCGGCCGGAACCTGCGGGACGACCAGGGCCTGGCGTACTACGCGTTCTCGGGCCTCGACGCACGCACGGCCGGAGGGATGTGGTCGATCTCCGCGGGCGTGAACCCCGCGAACCTCGGCAAGGCGATCGACTCGATCCGGTCGGAGATGGACCGCCTGCGGACGGAGCCCTTCACCCTCGACGAGATCCGGGACGGGAAAGACAACCAGGTCGGCTCCCTGATCGTGTCGCTCGAGCGGAACGCGGAGGTCGCCTCGGAGCTGCATCGGATGGAGTACTACGGGCTCGGCATGGATTTCCTCGAGCGGTACCCCGACATCATCGGGGACCTGACGGGCGAGCGCGTCCGAGACGTCGCGCGGAAGTACTTCCTGCCGTCCTCGA
>VBMB01000034.1 GCA_005878525.1 Methanobacteriota archaeon | reverse complement strand
CTGTCCATCGGACGTGACGCGGAACTCCGCGTCAGGCTCATCCAAGCGTGGCATCGTGCCGCCCTTGGCGAGTCGTAGTCGATTCATCGCCCCATCCCGAGAGGGCCCCACAGCAGGTCCGTCCTTGCGCACTTCTACGTGCAGGTGTTGGCTGGAATGCCGAGGTAGGACGCTGGTCGAACCTCTTGGACAGCGCTCGGAAGAACGTTTTTATAGAGAGGGCCCCCATCGCGGCGACTAGAACTTTCTTGGGGAGAGGTGGATCACAATGGGACTAAGGATACTGCACTCGCCTGTTCTGCGCTCGATTGCGATCGTCTTTGTTTTGCTGGCTTCCGGGCTGATCTTCGCAGCGCAGACGGCCGCCGCACAGGGCGAGCGAACGGAACTCGTCATCGGATTGCAGAACGACATGACGACCCTCAACTACTTCAATCCTGACACAAACACGGTGTGGAATGCCTATCAGGTCGAATGGGGTTTCGAAGGATTGTTTTCCAGTACTCCTGATAATATCGTCTTCCCCCTCCTGGCGAATCCCGATAAGGGAACGAGCGGGCCGGGTTACAAGTTCATCGTGGCGCCGCCTGCCGCCCAACCGGTGGTCGATGTATACATCCGACCCGGAGTCACATTCAGCGACGGTCAGCCGATGACCGTCGACGACGTAGTGTTTACTTATCAAGTCCTCGAGTGGTCGACCTATCAGACGTTCATCGGGAGTGCGCTCTGGTGGGACGCCCCGAGGTTTGCTCATTGGACCGGAGGCGCAGCCAAGTCCCATGTGGGCGTAGAGGTGTCGCCCGCGGCGGCCGACGCGGTCCGCTTCACGTTGTCAAAATCGTACGCGCTGTTCTTCCTCGCGACGCTACAGATTCCGATTATTCCAAAGCACATTTGGACGACCCACATCAACCCGTCCCCCCAACTGAACCTGACCTCTCTGACCCCGATTGCCGACAGCGCGGACAAGTCGGCGGATTTCTCCTTCGGCAGCCGGCCGAACGAGATTAATTCGGTCATGGGCACCGGCATGTTCAAGTTCGACTCTTGGAGCCCGAACCTGGGGTCGCACATTTCGGCCTATACCGGCTACTGGGGCCAGGGCAAGAGCGTCCAATGGGCCGGCACGGCCTACTCGCTGTTCCCCGAGCACCTTCGTTCGATCAAGTTCGTGATCTTCACGAGCCTGGACGTGATCAGCCTTGCCTTGCAGAAGGGCGACATTGACACGCTGATTTGGTCCCTCACGCCGGGTTTCCTCACGCAGGTCCGACTGAACCCTGCGATCGGTGTGGAGACCGTCACGGATGCCGGTTACTTCTACATGGCCTTCAACCTTCGACGGAAGCCCTGGAACGATCTGAACCTCCGCAAGGCCATCTCGATGGCGATTGACAAGGACTACATCGTGAACACGCTGATGGGTGGGTTCGGGGTGAAGGGCAACTGGCCGATTTCGATCCACGCTTCCACATACGTCAACGCGAGCACGTCTCTGCCCGGGTTCGACATCAACGGAGCGAAGGCGTTGCTCGACTCGGTTGGCATCGTCGACCGGAACGGAGACGGGTTCCGCGAGTACTCGGACGGCAGTCCGATCAAGACGACGATCCTGACGCCTCCGAAAGACTACGACCCGGTCCGGGCCGACGCGGGCATCATGATCTCGAACAACCTGAAGCTGATCGGCCTGAACATCGACGCGGCGCCAACGAGCTTCGACACGATTGTGGCTAAGGCCTTCACGCAAGTCGACTTCGACATCTACATCCTCGGGTTCCTGCTCACGGGGACCCCGGAGACGTACCTGACGGACTTCTTCCACAGCAAGAACGACGTCGCGATCAACCCGGGTGGCTCGAACTCGGCGGGACTGCACGACTCCGTCACGGACGCACTCCTGGACAAGATGGAAATCACGCTCGACGATACGGCGCGAACGAAGATCGTGAAGGACATCGAGTCCCGCGTGAACTCGCTCATCCCCTGGAACATTCTGTACTACCGCAAGAACCTGAACGCGTACCGCAACGACCGCTGGGTCGGATGGGTCAACACGCCCCCGCAGCTGTACAACTTCTGGTCCTTGGTCAAGATCCACAACCCGGGATCCACGACGCCCCCGCCGAACACCGGCGTCTTTTCCATCGCGCTCACGGCCCCCGAGCGGGCCTTGTTCGGACGGACCGTCAAGTTTGAGGCCTTCGTCTCGCAGAACTTCGCGCCTGTGTCCGGAGCGACCGTGTGGTTGAACTCTTCCTTCGGTGGACTCGCCGCGACCGGCACGACGGATGTGACCGGTCACGTCGCGTTCACCTGGACCGTCCCCTTGATTCAAGGGGTCGTGACCTTGACTGCGGAAGCCGGGAAGGGCGGCGCGAAAGCGAGTACGCTCAAGCAAATGTCGCTGGCGGTCGGTCCGCCCGCGCCCATTGCGAAGCTGAACCTGTCGACGACCAAGCCGATCATCGGCATCGGTCAGAGCACGACGATCACGGCGACCTTGGTCGACGGGACAGGCTCGCCGATTCCTGGCGTGACGGTCAGCCTTGACACGAAGGTGACCCTGGGCGTCATCGGCCCCAGCTCAGCGGGTTCGGATGTGACGAGTTCCGCCGGGAAGGCGACCTTCACATACACGTCTCCCGCCACCGCGGGCGCGTTCGCGAATCAACACTTCGCGGACCTAATCAAGGCGTACGTCAACGTGTCGAACAAGGTGGCTTCGGATACGCAGTATGCCTCGATGATCGTCTTCGTGTCGAACAGCAATGCGCCCGACTGGCGTATTGTCAGGCTACAAAGCAGCACGAAGATGGCCCTCAACACGAGCCTGTCGACACAGGACACGCTGACGATTAGCGTCAACGTCACGGACTATGCGGGCACCGCGCTTTCCGGGAAAGACGTCGACGTGGTCCTTCCGTCGGATGGCGCGTGGAATGTGATCGTCACCCCCGCGAGCCCTGGGTCGAACAAGACCGTTTCATCTGGCATCGCTTCGTTCACGATCGTTCCGACCGCGTCCGCGCGTGCCGGACAGAACGTGACCACCGTACCGGTCCGCTTCGTCGTTCGAAATGACGCGAGCCAGGTGAACGATGAGGTAGGCATTCTGCTGTACAGCTCCGCCAGCAGCGGGCATTACGCGGCCACGCTTGGCCTTTCGACCCGGGCGATGCCCGCCTTGAACCCGACCACGAACGCGACGAACACCGCGGACGTGACGATTCAGGTCACGGACAAACTGGGCTTGCCTGCGGCCGGAGTACCGGTGATCTTCCAGATCAACTACGGACCGCTCGGTCTGCCGGCAGAGTTCCCCTGGAACTACGACTACGGCTCGGACTACGGCACCCCGGTGTACCTTGGCGGAGGCTTGGATCTGAATTCGTTCGGCATCGGTTCGATCGGCGGGAACTTCACGAGCAATCCCGGCCAGGCGTTCAATTCGATGGCTTGGGGAGTCGAGAACTTCGTCGAAGACTACGAATCCGTCGGAGACTTCCCGCTCATCGACGCGTGCGACCCGACCGGGAATGCGACGATCCAGAACGGAGTCCTCGAAGCGTTCGGCGCGTTGCCGCTCCAACCCTGGCCGACCGGGTTCAAGCAGCCTTGGCTCGACTACACGAAGGTCGGAGGGACGTACATCCTGAACGTGACGAGCACGACGAATCTGTTGGGTCAGTACACGGTCCCGCTGAGCGCCTTGCCCCACCGGATGGACAACTCGCTCCAGATCCGGGCGTACGTGGGCGAGAAGCCGGGCACGAAGTTCAACGTGACGGTCGACGACTGCAACTTCGTCGCGAAGATCAACAACAACGCCTTCGTGACGGAGGCCGGCATGGTAATCGCCCGGAGCCCGGTGTTCGCCCTCGGAAGCGCCTGGTTCGACCAGCCCGCGTTCACCTCGCAGGACGAGATTGCGACGGTCCACGCAAGGTTCTACACGAAGGACGGTCCACTCGCCGATCCTGAGGTGTTCCTGGTTCGAGGAGCCGGCAGCGCGGCACGCAATGTCGGGCTGTACAACACGACGTCGCGGGCTTCCGCCGCCACGTTCGGTACGATTCATCCGGGAATCTACCCCTTTGTCGGGACATACTCGAACGACGTGCTTACCTGGCAGGTGCGGGACCAGTTCTCCCGGCGCCGGGTCTTTGATCACTCGACCTGGCCGTGGACGTTCCACGACGTGTTCAACGGTCCGCTCGGTGCCTCGCAGACGATCTACTACGCCTTCGTTCCGGCGGACATGCGGTTCGCCTACGGAGGACGGGACCAGATGTTCGCCGGAAGCCTCGGGGACTACTGGATCGCTCCAACGTTCGCGACGTTGATTGCGAAGGTTCCCTTCGAGTTCCGGATCGGGTACTACTTCGTGCCCGGAGGGATCTACGCGTCCGTCTCGGTGGACAAGACGCTCGTCCCCGAGCAAGGCACGGCGACGGCCACCGTTACCGCGACGGATCAAACCGGGAGCCCCGTCGTAGGCGCAACGGTCTTCAGCGGACCATTCCAGAACGTGACGGACGCGACAGGCAAAGCGTCCTTCGTCTTCGGGGCCTCGTCCGGCGCGGTCGAGAACCTCGTCGTGGTGGCAGCGCCGAACGGAGAGATCGCCCGGGCCTGGTATGGCATCATGGCGTCTCCGCCGGTGCTTTCGTACGCCACGCCCACCGTGACGGCGAAAGAGGCGGGCCAGGCCTCGACAATCTCCGTGGTCGTGACGAACCAGGTACCCGTCGGTGGCACGGCGACCGTGTTGCTGACGGTCGATGGCAACGTTGTCGCGGCGAAGACCATCACGATCGGTGCATCGGCCACGCAGACCGTGACCTTCGATTACGTGTTCCAACAATCAGGCACGTACACGGTGGGGGTCGGGGGACAAACGGCGAGCGCTGCGATTCCCGCGCACATAACGCCAACGGACTACACGTGGCTCATCACGCTGATTGCCGGCTTGGCGGTCGGCGCGGTGGTCGGCGTCCTGGCGCTTCGCATGCGCGGGAAGCGCCCGCCTGGCATGGAGGCCGAGACGGGTGCTGGGCCGAAGCCCTCGGAGGAAGAGCTCCCGCCGGAGGAGAACCTGTAGCGTGAACGGACCGGGGACTCACGATCCCCGGTCCTCTTTCCCTTTCCATCGATGAGCGTCGGAAGGCTGGAAAACGTTCTTATATCCCGCACCGAATGAAAGCCATTCGAGCGAGGGGGGAACCGTGTGGCCACCCTGGGTCGGTACCTGGTGAAACGGGGAATTCAAGGCGTCATCACCCTGCTGGTCGTCACCGTAATCATCTTCGTCCTTTTCGATCTGATGCCCGGCACACCGATCGATCGGTTTCGGTCGGATCCGACTTTTGATCGCGCGAGGTTGGCGCATCTCAACGAGACGTTCGGGATTAACGATCCGTATTTCGTCCGGATGGGCAAGTTCGTCTGGAACATGTTCAGCTTGGACTTTGGCGATTCCTTTGTCGAAGGGAAACCGGTTGGCGATGTGATTTCGGCGGCTCTTCCGCGTACCCTCTTCTTGTTCGGCGGAGCGGTCGTCATCGAGTATCTGATCGGCGTGGTCATTGGTACGTTCATCGCGTGGCGTCGAGGTCGGTTCAGCGAGGGCGGCGTCATCGTGAGCAGTCTCTTCTTCTACAACATGCCCTCGTTCTGGATCGGTCTCATCCTCCTCTGGTTGTTCGCGTTCACCTTAGACTGGTTCCCGCTGCGTGGGTTCAGCGATCCGGCTTGGACGGCGGCCCACGTAGGGTTTGTCGCGGGCCGCGGACCGAACGATGTCCTATTCCAGATCGTGGACCTGGTCATGCATGGCGCCATGCCGATGCTGGCTCTCGTTCTCATCAGCGCGGCGGGGACAATCTTGCTCATGCAGACAGCGATGCTCGAGGTGATGGGAGAGGACTTCATCCTCACCGCGCGGGCGAAGGGACTGTCGGAGCGGGTGGTCCGCCGCCGCCACGCTGCGCGGAACGCTTACCTGCCGGTCATCACGTCCTTCACGATCAGTTTGGCCTTCATCGTCGGCGGCGCGATCATCCTCGAAGGGATCTTCTCGTACTTCGGACTCGGATATTATTTCCTCCGATCGATCGTGAACCAAGACCAGTTCCTTGCCGGGGCGTTGCTTTGGATCATCGCCGTCCTCGTCATTTTTGGAAACATCGTCGCCGACGTCCTGTACGGAGTTCTAGATCCGCGTGTCCGCATCTGAAAAGTCGACGACGTCCGTCAAGCTTGACGCGATTCGTTTCCTCAATGCGTTCAACCGTACCCTCCAACGCTCTTTCGCCCTGTTCAAGGGTAGCCGCCTCGGGCTGTTCGGGCTCACGATCGTACTCGTTTTCGCGGTTATCGGAATCTTGGCCCCACTCATCTCGCCATATCCCCGGAATTTCGAGGCGCCGGACTCCGATCGGTTCACCGTTTTCACGTACCCGCGGGACTTGACTCTCCGAGGACTCAACTATTCGGCTCCGGTCATGAGTCCGACGACTCCCCTGCAGGCCGATCGGCAGGGGGGAATTTGGCTGATCAACTACGCCCGTGAAGGGTACGTGTTTTTGGACTTCACCAAACTTACGTTGCGGACGAATCAATCCCCGTTCCAGGCGGGAAACGACTCCATCCAATTCCATGTCAGCGATCTTCCGCTCTCCCCCCAACCGATCGCGCCCCTCGAGGCCTTGTACGCCATCGTGCCCGCTCAGGATTCGAGCCAGTCGACCGGTCCTCGAAAAGAGAACGGCGCAATTGCCTTCTTCGCGCAACGCGACTTCTACGTCTACGATCCCTTCCTTCGGACGCCCATTTTTTGGTCGAGGCTGACCTTCGACCCCGTATGGACCGGCGAGGACCCGGCGTCCTCCGGAGATCTCGTCACGCTCTCCGTCCAGTTCACAATCCGCGCCTTCCCGGGCGCGCCGGGGCGAGACGTTGGACCCTATAGGTACTTCTTCGCATCGGATGGAACCCACACCGTCGTCTTTGAGACGGTATTCGTTCACACGAACAGCACCGTCCAGCCGGGAGCGGTATACCCCGGCGCGCCGGGCGGTCAGGCGGTTCTCTATTCAAACGAGACCCTCTCGGCGCCACCGTTCGTCTATTACAATCAGGATACCGGTGGGTTGAACGCTAGCACCAACTTTCGGACGGGGCTCGGGCAGGCGATTCTCCTTCCTCTCGCCAACGGGACCATGGAGGTCCACAACGTCGACGGCTCCGTGCTCCGCTGGGTCCCCCTGCGCTTGGGAGGGCAGCCGGCGACGGTCGTCGGGACCATCGGGTTCACGCGAACCACGTCCGTCGACACGATGAAGCTCTACGTTCCGCTGAAGTCGTCGACCGCGGCGGGCATCGGCGTGTTCGATCTGTCCTCGATGACCTTCGTGCATGAATTCTCCGAACCGAACCCCGCGTGGGAGTCCGTCGGCCTTCCGACGAGCTACCGGGGAACGGAAGCGTACTTCGGGATGTATGACCCAAGCGACGGTCCCGAGGGTACGACGCACATCATTCGCATCAACGAGACGGCCGTGGAGACCCCTCTATTCCGCGCGGACTTTGCAGGCCGCGTGCGGTGGTTCTTCGAGGTGTCCGAGCGCTCCAAGGTATTTGTGTTCCCCGCCCATGGGGGCATCTTCACGGTCCTCACCACGTTCCGGTCGGATGTTCGCGTCGCTCCAGAACCCTTCGCGATTTCGCCTCCATCCGGCGTCTCCCTCTTCCGATACGCCGGCGATTTGGGAGGGACGCTCTACGGCACCGGCCTGCCTCCAGCCGAATTGTACGGCGTGTGGACGGATGCGTCGTCGGGTAAGACGACGCTGTTTCAGCTCCTCGGGATCGTTGTCACGCCGTTGCCGCCGGGGACATATCCATCGGGAAACCGGTACGTCCTAGGCACGGATTTCCGCGGAGGAGACATCCTCACCCAGCTCTTCTATGGGACCCAGGTCGCGTTTATTGTCGGTGGGCTTGCGGCCGTGTTCGCCGTGGGCCTCGGGACCATGGTCGGGCTGTTGGCCGGCTTCTTCGGCAAGCTCGTCGACACCCTCCTCATGCGAATGACAGACATCTTCCTCGTGCTTCCTTTCCTGCCGATCGTCCTCATCCTCGCGTCGATCCTCCGACCGAGCATCTGGGTCATCATCCTCGTACTCGGCATCATCGGATGGCCTGGGATCGCGCGGGTGATCCGCGCGCAGGTACTCAGCCTCAAGGAGCGACCGTTCGTCGATGCGGCTCGGGTCTCCGGGGCCTCCGACCTTCGGTTGATTTTCTTCCAGGTCGCTCCGAACGTCCTCCCCTTCAGCTTCTTGTACATGAGTCTCACGGTCGCGGGCGCGATCATCACGGAGGCGGCCCTGAGTTTCCTCGGCCTCGGTGACGCGAGCGTGATCTCGTGGGGAGGGATGCTCGCTCAGGTGCTGACCTTCGGAGGCGCACTGACCGCCTGGTGGTGGCTCGTGCCGCCAGGCCTCGCGATCACCCTTCTCTCCCTGGGTTTCTATCTCCTGGGCCGCGGCTTCGATGAGATCATCAACCCGCGTCTTCGGAGGCGCTGAGGTGCCCCTCCTCGCTGTTCGGAACCTTCGAACGTACTTCAAGGTCCAGCAGGGATGGGTTAAGGCGGTCGACGGCGTCAACTTGAACGTCGACGCCGGGGAGACGGTCGGCCTTGTGGGCGAATCCGGTTGCGGGAAGACGACCCTGGCATACTCGATCACCCAGCTCTTGCCCTCAAACGCGTACGTCTTCGGAGGCCAGATTCTCTTCGGCTCGGAGGCGAGGATCGAGCGGTATCGTCGGGAGTATTGGAAGGTCGCGGATGGACGAATCGCAAACGCGCTCGACGAAACCCAGCAGGCGCTACGACGGCTGCGGGGCTCCGGCGCGAGTTCCGAGAGCGAGCCGGAGACTAAGAAGCTCGAGGAACGGATCGCGCTCCTCCAACATCCGCTTTCCGTGACCTATCGGGAATATCTCGTCGCGGAAATCCAGGCCCTCAAGCAGGAAGTCGATAACCTGTCCCAGCGCCTGGAATCCGGCGGGGGCGAGGAGGCGAAGCGGCGACTCCGGGAGGCCCGAGACCGCCTTGCCGCCGCGACCCAGCAGGGCGACCTCATCGAAGTCGTCCGCCGCCGCGACGGTCGCCTACGGGAATACCATCCGAAATTAAACGCCATCCGTTGGAAACAGATTTCGATCGTCTTCCAGGGAGCGATGAATGCGCTCAACCCCGTCTACACGGTGGGCGATCAGGTCATTGAAGCAATTCGGGCCCACGAGGACATCGGCCCCGAGGCCGCGAGGACACGCGTGGAGAAGCTATACCGACTCGTTGGCATCCCGACGGATCGGATCGACAATTACCCTCACGAATATAGCGGCGGTATGAAGCAGCGCGCGATGATTGCGATGGCCCTCGCCCTCGATCCAAAGCTCGTGATCATGGACGAGCCCACGACCGCGCTCGACGTCATCACGGCCGCGAAAATCATGGATGAAGTCCTGCAGATCCAGAAGGCGATGCAAATGACGATCATCATCATCTCCCACGACGTGTCCGTCGTTGCGAAGGTCGCAAATCGAATCGCGGTGATGTACGCCGGGCAAATCGTCGAAGAAAGCTCCGGGCAGAACATCTTCAGCCACACGCTCCATCCGTACACGGAAGGCTTGCTCGGTGCCTTCCCGAGCATCATCGGCCCCCGCCATCGGCTCGAAGCGATTCCGGGAAACCCGCCGAGCCTGTTGACGCCCCCCTCCGGGTGTCGATTCCATCCGCGGTGTAAGTATGCGAAAGAAATTTGTGCAACGGACGCGCCCCCTTACGTTCGCCCGGAGCCGGGTCACCGCGCCCTCTGCCACTTCTCCCAGGATTTCTTCGCCCAAGGAGGTCTCCGTTCGTGATCGAACAGCTGCCTGCTCCCTCCGAGGATGACCGCGTTGTCGTCCGAGTCCGCGACTTGAAGAAGTACTTCGAACTCAAGGCGGGGTTCCTCCAGTCCCTTCGCGGCCATGTCATCCAGGTCCACGCGGTCGACGGGATCGGTTTCGACCTCCACCAAGGAGAAATCCTCGGGCTGGTGGGCGAATCCGGTTGTGGAAAGACGACCACGGGGCGTCTCATCGCCCGGCTCGAAGATCCGACGGAGGGCCACATTGACTTCCAGGGAAAGGACATCGCGAACCTCGGGGGAGGCGATCTCTTCCGCTTCCGCCGGAACCTTCAGATGATTTTCCAGGATCCGTATCAGTCCTTGAATCCAAGATACACGGTGTTCCGGACCGTCGCCGAACCACTTGTGATCCATCGAATTGGGTCGACCAAAGAACAGCGGGCTGAACTCGTGATTCAGGCCCTCGAGGACGCGGGGCTCCGGCCCGGTTCGGACTTCCTCCTGCGGTTTCCGCACGAGCTCTCGGGCGGGCAGCGTCAGCGGGTGGCCATCGCACGGGCCATCGTCTTGCACCCGAAGCTCATCGTCGCGGATGAGCCGGTGAGCATGCTTGACGTGTCCATCCGCGCCGGCGTGATGAACCTCATGCTCGATCTCCGGGAAAAGTATCAGAACCCGTATATCTTCATCACGCACGACATCGCGGTGGCTCGGTACATGTCCGACCGGATCGCCGTGATGTATCTCGGCCGAATCGTCGAAACGGGATCCACGGAGGACCTCATCGCTCACCCGACCCATCCGTACACGCGGGCTCTTCTCGCGGCGGTACCGGTCCCAGATCCGGCTCATACCTACAGGGAGGTGCCAATCAAGGGCGAGCTTCCGAGCCCGATTGATCTGCCGAGCGGCTGCCGATTCCGGACACGATGCGTCTTCGCGCAGGAGATCTGCACGACCACGGCCCCGCCTTTGGTCGAGGTTCAGCGGGACCACTTTGCTGAGTGTCACTTCGCGCATGACATCTTCGACGGTCGCATGACGGAGCCCGCATCTGCCGGACCCGCGCCGCCCGCGGAGGTTGTCCCCACAGTCCCAGGCGAGCCATGAGCCGGTCCCTCGACATAGGCCCGTACGAGGGGCGCTCGGATCGTCCCCTCTGGCTCGTCGCGGCGGTGATCACCGCCATTCTTGCCGGCCTTGCCATCGGATCCGCGAACAGCTACGTTTCCATCGTCGTCGCGCAGGCGACCGTCTCGTTTGACGCGACCCCGACGTTGATGTTTCAGGGAACCGAATCGAACGGATCCCTCGCCCCAGACGGATCGCTCACGATTTCCCTCGGAATCCGGGTCGACAATCCAAGCGCGCGGACGCTACACCTCCAGTTGCTCGCCTTTAGCGAATGGGTTGAGGACGGTCCCGCGGAGGCCGGGCTGAACGAGTCACGCCGCCTTGCGGATGCTCGCGTCGTAGAGGCGAACGGGACCCGTTATTTCTTCCGGGTTTTCGGAGAATCTCGGGAAGTCGCGGAAAACCCGGTCCCTTCCCGAACCGCCTCCACGTACACGTTCACGTTCCTGATCTCGCGCGCGGCGGATGCAGCTCGATTTGCGGCGCTCCGCAACATCACGGATTTTGGGACCTCTACAGCGGGCAACATCAGTGCGCTCACCTGGAACTTCTGGGTTCGATTGACCCTCCTGATTGACGGTGTTCCGCCGGCATCGTCCCCCACCGCCGCTTCGTACTTGAGGACCATTGGACGCATCGATCAAGAGGTGGGGTTGAATCTTGCGAGCTGATTTTCTCTCACGCCTCCGCCGCCCGATGAGGGCGCTGGCCATCGCCACCTTCCTCGGGTTGGCCCTCGGATATTCGGCATTCTACCTCGTCTTCCCAAACGTGAGCGTGCCGGCCTCGGACGAGGCATCATTGCCCATCATCCTGGGGCTTCTCCTGCTAGCCGCGGTCCTCGGAGGCCTCCTGACGGAAGACCTGCGATCGAGCGTGATCCAAGCCTTCCTGGCGCTCCCGATTGGAGTGGTCATCGCGTTCTCCCTTGCGATGTCCCCGGTTGCCACCGGGTTTCTCGAAGTCCGAGCCGACGACATCTTCTCGTTCGTTGTCCGCCTGCCCATCCCGCTGTACTTGCTCGTCGTCCCTCTTTACAGCATCTTCGGGGTCATTGGCCTCTTAATTCGGGAACGATTCGGATTCCGATCCGCCGATTTCCTCCGGCCAAGTGGAGACCGGCATCGCAAGTGATTTATCGCGTGATTCGTTCGTGCGTGCCGTGCTCGTCGCAATCACGGGAACCCCTGGGACCGGGAAGAGTTCCGCGTGTGATGTGTTGGCGAGACGCGGGTACGTCATCGTGGACTTGGACAATATCGCGCGTCAGGAAGGTCTCGTTGTCGGGCGCGACGAGAAACGAGGCACGGACGAGGTCGACGTGGACGCCTTGCGGGAGGGATTGCACATCCCCGCGAAAGTCGCCTTTCTGAAGAGCCACTATAGCCACCGGATGGATGTGAACCTCGCGGTAGTCTTGCGGTGCCGACCGTCCGTCCTCAGGGCCCGACTCGAGGCGCGCGGTTGGCCCCCGGAGAAAGTCCGCGAGAACGTCGAGGCGGAGGCGATTGACGTGATCTTGCAAGAAGCAGTCGCTCGCCTTCCGTTCGTGTTCGAGGTCGACACGACGAACAGGCAGCCAACCGAGACCGCCGAAGCGATCCTCGCGATCCTCCAGGGGAAGACGAAAGGACACGAACCCGGGTCCGTCGACTGGGCCTCCGAGGTGCTCTCGTGGTACTAGACCGGTACCGCAAGGCCGCGGACTGGTTCCTCGTCCCCGTGGCTTCTCGGATGCTGCACGTCAACCCGAACGTGGTCTCGTGGATTGCCTTCCTCGCGGCGGTCGGTGCGGGCATCTCGTTCTTCCTCGGCGGCGCTGGATTCCTCGGCCTCGCGCTCGTGTTGATCCTGGTCAACTCGTACCTGGACGCTCTCGACGGCAAGATTGCGAAGATGGCCGGAAAAGCGTCCGTCCGGGGCGACTTCTTGGACCATGTGCTCGATCGGTACGCAGACGTGTTCATGCTCGGAGGAATCGCGTTCAACGCGATGTACTGTCGTCTCGAGATCGGTACCCTCGCCCTCCTCGGCGTCCTCCTCACGTCGTACATGGGGACCCAGGCGCAAGCGGTCGGACAGGGGCGCGCCTACGGCGGCGTCCTTGGCCGCGCGGACCGCCTCGTGCTCCTGTTCCTCGGGGGCCTGATCCAACTGATCGTGGCGCCATCGGGCGGTGTGACGTTCGGCGTCGGCGCCCTCAGCTTCGGGCCGCTCGAATGGGTCCTCGTGCTCTTCGCGGTCCTGGGGAACCTGACCGCGGTCCAACGTGGGGTCTCGACATGGCGGGGCTTCTCTGCTAAGTCGCCGTAGAGGCGCTCTCTCCCCGCGGCCGCTGCTCCCGCCCCTTGACGCGGTAGTATTGCAGGGGATGCTTGATCGTCAGGCAGATTCGGTCCGGTCCGGGACAAATCCCGTACGACTTCATCGTCGCGCACTCCGGCGGCGTGTACTCCGTCGGACTCGATGTCCCCGTGATGTGCTCGATCTGGTACTTTGTGACGTCCGCCGCGAAATCCGGCACGTCCCCGAAGACGCGGAAGATTTCCTCGTTGCCCAGGCCGATATGGTGGAGGAACGCGACGATCGCGAAGCGGCCCATGTGCGGGACGTTCTCGTGGTTCTGAATCTGCGCGAGGAGGTTGTACATGCACGGCGGGAACCGGGTGATGCTCACCTTCCCGATGTCTTCCGCCTTGAACGTCGCCTTCTTCGCCTCCAGGATCCCGCGGATCTCGCGGAGGTCCGCCCGGAATGCGGTGACAATGTCGTCGTTCACGGGGAGGGGTAGGCCTTCCTCGATGTGCCGCTGGATCGCGTTTCGCATGACTCGAAGCGCCTTCGCCCGTTGCAAGGTGACGTACCCGCGGTCCACTCGCTGGTTGATCAATTTCCATGGCGCGTCGCGCATCGTGTTCGTGAAACGCAGGAAATCCGTGAAGTGAAGGCGGAAGCCGCCGTCCTCCCGCCGCAGGTCCATCGCCAGCTGAGCGGCCATGTGGATCGCGAAATCGTCCGACTCCGACTCGAGACGCCCTTCGGCGGCGATCGCCTCCCGGAGGGCGAACCTCCGGATCAGATATGTGTCCTCCAGGGCGGAGACGAGGATCCGGGACACTGGGTACGCGAGCAGTTGGGCGAGCTGGTCGGCCGGCGCGATCGCGATTCGATCGGACGCGGCCCCGCGCTCGAGCGCCTCGAGGACCCGCGCCTTCCCGAGGTTCCGGGCCCGCGCGTACGCGGGTTCCAGAAGGATCTCTTCGAGGCTGACCTTCTCCGCTCGGATGAACGCGGACGCTTCGCGGAGGAACGGATACTTCGCGAGGGTGGCTAGCTCCACGTCCGAAGGAACGCCCCGGGGCCATAAAAGGCCAACGCGGGGACCCGCGAAACGGCAGCTACGAATTCGGGTGGGACCTTCACTCGGTCTCGGTCTCCGGTGCCCCGGGCGGAGGCGGCGCGACGCCCAGCTGCACCATCAGGCCCGCGACGTCCCATTGTCCCCAGTGCTCGGTGCTCTGCCCGTTCTCGAACCGCGTGATGTCGATTCCCGAGATCTCGACGGCTTTCCCGGTCGCGGGGATGCCCATGAACTCGCCGGTGTGGGTGCCTGTCATCGTCCCGCGGACAACGACCTTGTCGCCTTCCGCGATGATGTCATCGATCGTCGTGCGGCCATCAGGGAAGGCTGCGCGCAGCATGAGGAACCACTCCTTCTCGCCTTCGCGGCCGGGCGGCATTCCTGGCGCGGCGGTGTGGTCGACATAGTTCTCGGCCGTGACCTTGTCAATCACGCCGATGTTGCCTCGGTTCACGACTTCTTCGTAAAACATTCTCGCGGTCGCTTTGTTCTCCTCTTCTCCCATGTTGTTCTCCTCCTGAAAACCCTAGCGTCCGCCCCGAGGAACCGCCTGCTATATAACGACGCCCGTACGCCGCTCGTGCCGGTCCACGAAATCGGGCGGTGCCCGGGAGCGCGGATGTCGCATCCGAAGGTCTTTGGGGAAGGGGACAATGAGTCGCCCGATGGAGGAACTCCGCGGGTACTTCGCGGTCCATTCCCAGGGCCTCGGCCACGCGACCCGAGCGGTGGCCCTCGCCCGCGGCCTGCTGGAACGCCGGCGGGATTTGTATCTGCTCTTCCTCGCCGGTTCGCCGGCGTTGGATCTCGTCGTGGCGAGCGGTTTCGATGCGCTCACGATGCCGCCGGCGCCCGATTGGCAAACGACGGATGGAGTCCTCGACCCGGTGTGGCGGTGGTACCGAGACTACGGTCGATACCTGCGGATCGCCCGTCGATTCTTAGAGAGCGAGGCCGACTGGGATTACTATCGCTTCCTCCTCTCGGACAGCGAGCTGGCTTCCGCGCGCGAGGCGATTCGTCATCGGATTCCAACCGCCTTGATTCTCGATGCGACGCGCCACGACTTTGCTCGGGATCCTCTGTCGCGTTTGGTCGAAGGCCCCGCGAACTTCTGGGCCTCCCGGATCGCCCGGAGGGCCGACCTCGTCCTCGCTGCGGAGTCGGCGCCGGACTGGCCGAACATCCGGCGCATCGGACCCATCGTCCGCGCATTCAGTGCATCGCGAGAGAAGCTCCGAGACGACTTTGTGTTCCGGAAGCGGACCATCCTCGTGACCGTCGGCGGCACGGCCGTCGGTGAATTCCTCATTCGCGAGGCCGTTCGCGCGTTCCACGAATTGAAGCTGGACGACGTCTCGATGGTCGTCGTGAGCGGCCCGAAACTAAAGGCGGACCCGGGATCCGGCGTCTACACCTACGGATTCTTGCCGAACCTTCAGGACTACGTCCTCGCGGCGGATCTCGTCATCACGACCGCGGGGAAGGGCACGGTGAACGAGGCCCTCGCGGCCGGGACGCCGGTGATCGCGATCCCGCCGAAGGGCCACGCCGAGGCCGAACGGAACGCTGCGGCTCTCGGGTATCGACCCGACGACATCCGGCGCTTGAAGGAGCTCATTCCCCAAAGGCTCGCCCTCGGACGTCTTCCCCCGAAGCCGATGGGCAACGGGGAGGCGGTCGGATTCTTGATTGAGTTTCTGGATCGCGCGGCGAATCGCTAGGCCGCCCGCACGACCAAGCTCGCATCGATTCCTTTCACATTCGCACGGCCCGCGAGCGCCATGGCCGTGTCGAGTTCCGTGTGCAACTGATCCAAGACCGCTCGCACTCCATCCGCGCCTCCCAAGGCGAGACCCCAGAGGATCGGCCGGCCCACGAGGACCGCTTTCGCCCCGAGGGCGAGGGCTTTGAGCACGTCCGTGCCCCGCCGGATTCCGCCATCGAGGTAGACCTCGATCCGTCCGCGCACTGCGGCGACGACGTCGGGCAACGCGTCGAGGCTCCCGAGGGTCGAGTCGAGTTGCCGGCCCCCGTGGTTCGATACGACGATTCCCGCGGCCCCGTGCTCGACCGCGAGCACCGCGTCTTCCGCGGTCATGATTCCTTTGATGACCAGCGGGAGCGGACTGATGGACTTCAGCCAGTCGACATCGTCCCAGGTGAGCGATGAATCCAGCAGATCGGTGACGTACTTCGCGAAGGCGGAGCCGTGCTCCACCTCCGGCATGCCGTCCAGGCCCGCCCCTTTCAGATTCGCGATCCCGAATCCCGGCGGGAGCGTGAAGGCGTTCCGCTCGTCTCGCTCGCGCCGGCCGAGGACCGGTGTGTCGGCCGTGAGGCAGAGCGCCTTGTAGCCCGCCTTGACGGCGCGGGCGACGAGTTCCTCCGTCACGGCGCGGTCCCGGTAGACGTACAGTTGGAACCACCGAGGCGCGTCGGCCGCGGCGGCAACTTCTTCCAGGGGCTTCGTCGAGATCGTGCTCGCAATGAGGATCGTTTCCGCGGCGGCGGCGCCCCGGGCGGTCGCGACCTCACCCTCGGGATGGACGAGGGCGTGAAACGACGTGGGAGCCACGCAAACCGGCATCGACACGCGCTCTCCGAGGAGGACGGTCTTCGTGTCGCGCTTCGAGACGTCCATCAGGACGCGGGGCCGCAGCGCCCATCGCCCGAACGCTTCGCGGTTCCTTCGAAGGGTGACTTCGTCCTCGGCTCCTCCCGCAATGTAATCGAAGATCGCACGAGGGACCTTCGCCCGCGCCATGTCCTCCAGCTCGAGGAGATTCGTGAACTCGAGGGCCACGCCGACGCGAACGGGTCTGCGCCCTTAGCCCTTTGTCCCGGCCTGTCGATTGTACGTCGGGTGCTCCGGCTTTTTTCGTTGCTTGTGCTGTCCCCAGACCGCCATCTGGTAGAGGAGGGACGAGAGGCGGTTCATGTATTGCAGGAGGTCCGGGTTGAGCGCGTCCCGCTTCGAGAGGCTGACCACTCGGCGCTCGGCGCGTCGCGCCACGGTACGCGCCCAGTGGAGTCGCGCGAGCGGTTCGGAGCCCCGCGGGAGGATGAACTCCGTGATCTTGCCGACATCGAACCGTTCGATCGCGTCCTCGAGCCGCGCCACGTGGACCCGCGTAATCCGAGGGACCTTCGTCCGCTCCGACGCATGGCTGATCGCAAGCTCCGCGCCGACTGTGAAGAGGTCGTCCTGAATCTTCGACAGCAGGTCTCGGATTCGCCGTTCGCGCTGCACGGCCATCGCCAGGCCGATCACCGCATTGAGCTCGTCCACCGTCCCCATCGCCTCGATCCGCGGGTCATCTTTCGAAACGCGTTCCGGCCCGAGGAGGCCGGTCTCGCCCGCGTCGCCTCGACGCGTGTACAGCTTCGCCATCAGCTCACCCGCGCCGCAACCGCATCCGACGGTTTCGGAAAGAGATCTGGATGCAGGATGTGCGCGAGGATCTCCAGTCCGTCGACGAGTCGGGGCCCGGGTCGGTTGAAGTAGCCCGAGCCATCCACGATCCATGTCCGGCCGGCTCGCGCCGCAGGCAGGTCCGTCCACCAACGCGTCCCTGTCACGACAGGCGCCTCCCTCCGCGTCCGATCCAAATCGAAACCGCAAGGCATCAACACTGCGACATCGGGGGACGCCACCACGACCTCGCGACGCTCCGCACGGCGGGACTTCTCTCCCGCTCGACCCAGCACGTCCACGCCCCCCGCGAGTCCAATCATCTCGGGCACCCAGTGGCCACCCAGGAACAGCGGATCGAGCCACTCCAGGCACAGGGTCTTCGGACGGACGAGCGCCGTCGACGCACGTTCGGCCACGCGGTCGATCCGCTCTCGGAGCGCGGCGACGACTTCGACCGCTCGCGCCCCGATCCCACAGGCGCGGCCCACGCGAAGGATGTCCTGAAGCATGTCTT
>VBMB01000148.1:2336-11923 GCA_005878525.1 Methanobacteriota archaeon | reverse complement strand
GCGGCGTCTCGATGGATGATGAAGTAGACGTTACGTATGCCCGCGGCCTTCAATTCGGTTGGCGCGATTCAGGAAAAGCTATAGCCGCTCGACCGCTGCGGCAATCCCGCGGGACGGCCCCCGATGTGCCGCGAGAGGAATAATGTCGACGAGTCTTGACCGAGATCAGCGCGCGCTCCGCTTGGCGGGCGTTGTCCTTAGCGCCCTCCTTGTCTCGGTCGTCGCGGCGAACGTGCTGTGGCCCGGGCCGGTATCCCCCACCGCCGCCGCGCCGCGCATGCCTCCGACCCAGAGCCCGTTTCCGACGTTCCCGCTGGGCTCAATGCTCCACGCTGCGAAGATGGACGCGAACGCGAACCTGTCGATGCGGCTCCTCATGACGTCGCTGCAAGGTCTCGTGAACCGCGCCTCGGTCGAACTTTACCTCGACGTCCCCGGCGTCGCGGGCAACACCTCGCAGATGTTGTCGTATCTCGTCTCGCGTTACAATGTGACGTACGACATCATGTCGGCGCAGGCCGCGATGGACGCATATGTTCGGGTTGCCGCGGGCCTCATCGTCTATGATCCGTCGCGACCCGAATCGATCGACATCGGAACGGTCATGGCGGCCCAGCAGCACGCCGTGCTCGTCGGCCCGGACCTCGCCGGATCGTTGGCCGCCCGGTACGGCCTACCGGTCCTCTTCGACTACGCCCGCAGAGCGGACTGGACGGCCCTCGACCCGATCGGCGCGTACGACCGGGCGCTCCGCGAGCTGTATCCTTCGTCATACCCGTACCTCCTCGCGATCCTGCCCCCGGATCGCTGGGCGATCCGCGACTATCTCGTTCAGACCGGGACGTTCGTCTTCTACTTCACGCAAGGGATCCTGGCCTCGCCGTTCGAGACCGCCGCGACGATGCGGGTCCTCCAAGCCGCTCCACGTGGCATCCCGATTCTCGGCTGGTTCAACAGCCCCACGCTGACCGAGGAAAACTCGTTCATCCAGATGGCGTCTGCCGCGGGCAAGTTCGTCGTCGGCGTGCAGGACGTGCCGAACCTGTCAGTCCTCACGGCCCTCGGGCGGAACGAGATGCATCGGCAGGTCTCTTCGACCACCCCTACGCCCGTCCTCGAAGACAAGACCTACCTCGTCCTCGCGGTCCCCGACGGCGACAACCTGGATTTCGTCGCAGGCCGGATGTGGGACCTCTGGTCGGAGCCCGTTCGCGGCAACGTCTCGTTCGCGTGGAGCCTGAATCCGCTGCTCGTCGACCTCGCCCCACCGCTCCTCGACATGTACTACGACAGCGCCACGTCGCTCGATCGGTTCATCGCAGCGCCGAGCGGCGCAGGATACCTCTACCCAGATTACACCGGACCGGGAGACCTTCCACCGTTCGTCAACTTCACGAAACGATACCTGGACGCGGCCGACATGGACGTCGTCTGGCTCCTCAACGCATTCGCCGCGTCCGAGATTCCGTATTCGTCGAGGAGCCTCTCGACTTATGTCGACGGGTTGCGTCCCGGTGGAATCGTCCTCGACTACGACGACCAACCGAGGACCCGCGACGCATGGATGCAAGCCGGGACCCAGGCGATCGGTCCGGTCATCCGGTCGACACACTTCTGGACGACTTCCGACAACGTCCTGGGGAAGCTCGACACGTCGACCGCCTCAAGGGGCGCTCCGAACTTCCTCTGGCTGACGGTGTACACGTTCCGGTTCGACCTGAGGGATGCTCGCGCCTTGGTCGGCGAGCTGTCCCGGCGGATGGGCGGGGACCTCCAGATCGTCACGCCGACGCAATTCTTCGGCCTCCTCCGCGCGGATTTCGTTCGTACGGCGCACACGCGTCTCGCCGCCACGGACGGAGACCCGGTCTCGTCCCTCCTGTTCCCGGGTTTGATGGAGTCCGCGCGGGCGCATCTTCGGGACGCGGACGCATCCATCGCCGGGGGCGATGCGAACCGCGGGGCCTACGCGGCGTATCTGGGTCTCGAAGATCTCCGGTCCGTCTCCTCGGCCGAAGCTCTCTTGACATCGTTGCTCGTCGTCCTGACGGCGGCGGTGCTCGCATACATCGCCCATCGGTCGTCGCGGCGTCCGCCCCTCCCGTCCGAACGACTCCGGTTGGGCGTCCTCCTGATGGTGACCGCCGCGGTGGCCCTCCTCGTATTCGCGCTCCGGGAGGCCCTCGACCAGAACTTCTGGACATATCCAACGATCCTCCTGGGCGTCGTCGCCGCAGGAATCCATCGCCCGTTGCGGCGCTGGCTGGACCGAGCCTATCCCGGGCGCGCCCCCACGGCGGCAGCCCTCGTGGCCCTCGTCTTTACGACCCTCGCGATTCGGACGAGCGCCGCGTTTCCTCTCGCGGTCATCGGAATCCTCCTTGCGATCGATGCGTACCTCGCCCGCCGGCCGGGGAGCTCCTCGGAGGTGCTCCTCGGTCTCGCGTTCGGCACCGCGATCGGGTTCTCGGGTGGATTCGATCTCCCGACGTTCGCGGTCCTTTCGATCCTCCTGGTCGTACCCACGCTCGGGGTCCGAGGAACGGCCATCATCGAGTTGCCGGGACGCCATCCGGCCGCTCTCATCCCGGGTTTTCTCCTCGCGCTTCCGCTATCCGTCCTGTCCGTCGCCTTCTCCTATTCTCTGGCGCTCCGCCTTGATTTCCAGGGGGGCGCCCTGCTGACGACGGCCGGGGCCCTCCTCGTCCTCGCGCCGACGCTGGCGCTCCTCAGTCGCCGGATCCATCCTCGGATCGCACCGATCATCTCGGAGATCGCGGGTCTCGCCCTTGCCGTCGTGTTCAGCGGCCTCGTCCTCCTCTCGCGCGGGGCCATCCCCACCGTCTTCGGGCTGCTCGGACTGTTCGCCTCGCTTTCGTACGCCGCCCTCGCGGAACTCGATCGGTTCGCCGAGCGGGGCGGCAGCACCCGACGCGCCCTCACGACGGCGATCCTCTTCCTGCCGCTGATCGTCCTGTTCTTCCGCATGCCGCCGATCGTGTTCTCCCTCGTCATCTTCCGCTTGCCGGAGGCGGTCGAGTACGCGCTCTACGCACCGACCGTGATGATCGCGGGGGCGGCCCTCTTCCTCGCGGTGGCCACCGGCCTGCGCACGCGTTTTCGGGAGGCGGTGGGAAAGGATTATGACCGGGAGGTCCATGGTGGCCCGGAAGGGCCATGAGGAAGCTCCCGAAGAGACGGTTCCTCGAGGTCGCGGGGCGCATCCTCCGGAACAAGATGTCGAAGGAGGCGATCTACCCCTTCTATTGCTCGTTCAAGCTCACGCGCCGCTGCAACTTCACGTGCTCCTTCTGCAACTGCTGGCACGTCAAGAACCGTTGGAAGGACATGCCGACGGAGGACGTCAAGGCCGTCCTGGACAACCTCGCCCGGTCGTCCGTCATCGTGTGCAGTTTCGAGGGCGGCGACCCGCTCGTCCGCGACGACATCGAGGAGCTGTTGCGGTACCAGTACGAGAAACCGTGGTACCTCCTGTTCACGACGTCGGAACGGGACATGCAGGCACGCTACCCGATGCCGAAGTACGGGAAGTACATCGACTTCCTGCACATCTCGATCGACGAGGGACACAAGAACCTCGACATGTACGACGAGCTCGAGGAGTACACGAAGTGGGGCTCCATCGTCACGGTGCAGATCGTCGTCACGAAGAACGACATCGGCGCGCTCGAGACGAAGATCCGGCGGTGCCAGGACGCCGGCGTCAAGGCCGTCGTCATGTGCGCCGTGCACCTGAAGAACACGAAAGACCACTTGCCGGACCTCTGGTCCATGTCGAAGGTCGGCCTCGAGCTGAAGAAGAAGTATCCCGGCGTCATCATCTCGCCGGACAGCTACTTCAACCGGATCACCTGGGACCACGGCTGCGATACGTCCTCGATCATCGTCGACGCGGACGGCTTCCTCTGGTATCCGTGCCGGGTCCTCGAAGAGAAGACGATCAACCTGATTGACTCCGACCTGATGACGTACCTCGAGTCGCCGGACGGCCACGAGCGCCGAGTGCGGATGGCGGCGTGCGACATCCAGTGCGCCTGGTATCAGTACTACGCGACGCAGGCGTTCGTGAATCCCAGGGAGATCCTGTCCGCATGGATGCCGTACTACCGCGACCTCCTGAACCGCGGGAAACAGCCTGTCGCCGTCGCGCCACCCGTCATGCCGAAGTCTGTCACGGACCTAACCCACCTCCAGATTCTGCAGGAGAGCGCGATCAAAGGCCTCGATCTGCCTCTTGAGGCGAGTCTCGAACTGCCCATCTTGGAACAGACCCAGCTCCGGCCATGACGAGGGCAGGCTGCCGAGGCGGCGGTTCCCGAACGGCGGTGCTTCGCTGACCGTCGGAAACCGGCTATCGTGTACCCTCGCTTCGGACAACTGACGCGACTCGTGGGATCCGCGCAGGCCGCCGATGGCGTTTTCGAGGTCTCGTTGAAGACCCTCACTGCTTGCGGCGGTTCTTCCAGTCCAGACCGCAATGGTGTACAACCTTGGTGTACATCCCCGCCTCTGGGCGCGGTGCGGCGGTCTCGCCTCGCCTCAACCTAGCGCCCGCGTCAATCCGCCCGAACTGTAGCTTGAACGCACCCACGTGCACCGAGGTTTACGAATCACTCGGGTACCAAGGCGTGTACACGGGTCACGACGAACCCTCGCTCCTGTTCTACGACAACCGGCCCGGCGCGGGAAACGCCATGGTCTATACGCTGACGCTACCGAAGGATCCTTCCAAACTTCCGGCCCAAGATGGCACTCGCGGTACGTTCAACTTCCAGCTTCATCCGGCGTTTTGGTTCGGCATGGCGATGTGCGACAGCCAATCCTTCCCCGAGTTCACTTTGACCTGTACACCCGACAGCGACGGGAACATTTTCAATAGCCCGGACCCCTTGGCACCGGACTACATCGGCCGTCATCCGGGCACGGCGTTCATGGAGTTGCAATTCTACGCGCCAGGCTGGATTCCGTGGCCCCCCGGTGATTCCTGTGATGCGACCCAGTGGTGTGCTGCGCTGAACATTGACAGTCTGTCGGCGAATGCGAACACGGGTCAAGCCAACAATCCTGCATGTTTGGCCCAGGTGGGCATCGAGCCCGTGAACTTCGCGTTCGTAACGAAGAGCGGCGCTGCCCACGCCCCGGCCAATCCGGTCGAGGCGACGTTGGCGACGTACACCCCAGACCCGAATCTCGATTTGTTCATGAATTCCGGCGATTCGATCCAGGTCGCCATGCACGACACGTCGGACGGGTTCCAGGTGGTGCTCACGGACACGACCACACACCGCTCGGGTTCGATGACCGCAAGCATCTCGAACGATTTTGGACAGGTCAAGTTCGATCCGAGCGGGAATGGTTGCACGAACGTCCCGTACGCCTTCCACCCTATGTACAGCACCTCCAGCGAGGACACCCGCGTGCCGTGGGCCGCACACTCGTACAACATCGCCTTCTCCGATGAGATCGGTCACTTTGAGTACTGTAACGGAATTTCCGGGGAGGGAGGCCTTTGCACGCAAGATGGCGTGCACGACACGGATGCCACGGTGGCTCCTTCGAAGAACGAAGACGACGTCTACTGCTTTGACGGCGCGGCATCGACGCGAATCGCGATCACCGGATGTTTCGGCTCGGACCTAGACTTCGACGGGCCGGAGTACTCCTTCAACTGGCCCGGAACCAACCCCAATCCCGCGAAGGACGCGCAGTTCCACGCCCGGCCAATTCAGTTCAGCAGCCCACTCTTCACCATCGGATCCGGGTCTGGTACGGGAACGCAGGCAAACTACCAGCGGGTTGCGTTCGAAGCGGACCTGCCGCGTATCGAATTCGCATCCATTCCCCCCTGTATCCGAACCCACAAAACGCCGGGCCCCGGCTGTGTGAACCCACCCACGGGGGCGAGCTTCTACCCGATCTACACGGCCGGCACGGCGGCCGACGGTAGCTGCGTTTGGCAACTGGGAGGGATCTACATCCCAGGGACGACCAATACCTTCGGCGGGACTTCAACGTCCGAATACGGTCCCATCCTCCAGTTGTTCTACCCAGACACCGGCGGCATTACGACATATCTGTTCGAGGACTTCCACAACGGCCTCAGCAATAACCCGTGTCCCGCATCCGCCTGATTCGGGACGAGTCTCCAGGACCTCATGCCTGGCTCTTCCGAACGGCCTCGCTTCGTAGCGAAGCGCAGGCGGATCCCTCCAACGTCTCTCCGACCCGCGCATCGTCCTGCCCCGCGGATCGTGCTTCCGATCCGCTTGGCGACGAACCGACAAGCCCCGGCAACGCGTCGATGTCCCGGCTGGTTCTTTTGTCGATGCGGCGGCCCGTTTGGAGAAAACAGAGAAATAGCGGCTCGTGCCATTGGACGCGCGATGGGATGTACCGTCAGGACCGGTTTCGAGGGTGACGATCGACCCGGCTGAGAGCGTCTTCCGACTCCTGCTCGTCTTCGCCCTTGCCTTCGGGATCGGCTTGGAGCGGCAGATCCGCCGCAAGCCCGTCGGGTTCGGGACGTTCATCTTCGTGTCCACGGGCGCGGCGGCGTTGGCGATCCTCGCGATCGACTTGGAAGGCGACAATCCATTGCCGCTCCTCGGCGGGGTGATCACCGGGATCGGCTTCCTTGGCGCCGGTGCCCTGATCCGCGCGAACGATCGCGTCTTCGGCTTCACCACGGCGGCGCTCGTCTGGGCGATGGCGGCGCTCGGGGTCGCGGCGGGTGCCGGCCTCTATCTGCTCGTGTTCGTCAACTACGCCGTGGTCTGGGCGGTCGTGATCACGGATCGCTTCCTCGAGGGCCGCGGCTTCGGTTCGCACGCGAAGATCGTCCATCTCACGATCGCGAACCCCGTCAGCGCGCAAGACCTCGATGTGATCTTGCCGCCCTCCTTCTCAAAGTTCGAGCGCGTCCATGTGGACAAAGAGGCGCACCAGGTCAGCGTGACGGCCCAGGTGCGGCTCAAGCCGACCGCCGTCGCCGGCCTCCTCGAGGCCCTCCGACGGAACGAGAAGGTGCGCAAGTTCGAGATCGAGTGAGGCTCACCCGGACTCGAGGAGATCGCTGTATGAGGAGGCCATGAGGTCCTCCTCGGGGATCTGGAAGTATCGGCGCAAGGCCTCCAGCGTCTTCCGGCCCTCCTCGCGTTCCGAGTCGTCCGCAAGGATCTTTTCGAACTCGAGGAACTTGCCCAGGCCCGCCACCGTGTCGAGGTGGACCTGCACGCCTTGAAAGTGGTACATCTCACGCGTCTTGCGGACCTCCGCCTTCACTGGGAGGATTCGGGCCAGCATTTCGCGGACCGCCGCCGCATCGGAGACCGAGGCGAGCAGGACGCGGCTCTCTTTCACGCCGCTCGTGTCCGGTCGTTCGTAGTAGACGAGCTGTCCTTCCTTCATCCCGTGGATGGTCCGGAGCTTGAGCCTCCGCTCGCCAAGGGAGAAATACGTGTCCAATTGGACGAATGTGCCGAGGGACGTGGCGCCTGCCAGGAGTGCACGCGCTTTGCCGAGGTCCTCGTAGCGCGCCTTGAGCTCGACGAGACGCTTCGCGCCCGTGTCCACGCGGGGCGACCGCGTGGGATGGACAAGAAGGTTACCCCGGATCCGTCGCGCGAACGGATAGGGGGCCACTCCGGGTGCTGCGTTCACGCCGAGCTCCTACCTCTAAACAGAGGTAGAAACCGCGTCTCGGTTGGATGGTCCCGTACGGCCTATGCGTAGGCGGTGATGCGTCGCTGACCTCGGAGGTATGCGCGAAGGACGCTCGACCGCCACCAGTTCTCCATCGGGAGGCGGAGTCGGCGTCCCAATTCGGATTCCGCGTCCTCGAGGCTCGGGAATCGCTGGGGCTTCTTTCGAAGGGCGGCCCGCGCCAGCTCCCGATACCGCCAGACTCCGAGGGGCACCCAGTCGTCGTAGACCTCCATGAACACGACGGCGCCCGCTTGGCGCCGGCGGGCCGCGAGATGCTCGAGGACCGGCAACCGAGTCGCATGGTACGCTCCCGCGATTTGGTCCGGATAGGTCGCGCGGCCCCCGGCGAATTCGTGGTCATGGGCCGGCGTCGGGCCCGCCTCGAGATTCCACGCCTCCAGCCCCTCGAACATGAACGCCTGCGGGAACATCAGGATCGCGACGTTATTCGCCAGGCCACTCGCGCTCGTCACCTCGAACTCGGAGATCCAGGGGAAGGATCGGACCTCATGGACGAGGCCTTTCGCCAGGATGTCGTCGACCGCCGTGATCGACCACTCCGTCGGGACTAGCCGCCGACGATCCTTCGTCCCGAGCAGGCCGACGGAGAAGACGCGCGTGATCTGACTCTGGGAAATCCCGTGGTCGTACAGGTCCGTGACGGCGGCTCCCGCCCGGAGATCCGTATCCGAGACGAGGTCGTCGACGCGTCGCGGCACGGACGGGTTCGATGTGAGGTCGACCTTCGCGATGTCGGCACTGGGGCCGCTCGGCGGGGCTCTGGCTGAAAATGGGCTCACCAGCGACGGTCTCTTCGTGAACCACATCTCCGTGTCGATCGGCTTCGCCGCCATCGCCGCCTCCTGCACAGTCGAGAGGATCGAGTCGGGCGCGCGGGCTTCCGCGACGCGCCGCGGCGCCTTCCCGCGGACGAGGGTGAGCCGAAACCGCAAGATCTCCGGGAGTTCGTACGAGAGCCACGATTCCGAGGCGTCGAGGATTGAAGTGTCCTCGTCCCGGACCGGAGGGACGAGCGGACCCACCAGGACCTTCGGATATCCCCACGAGCCCACGAACGCACTCGGAGGGGACGCCCCGAACACATTCGTGGTCTGAAGGTCCCGCCGTTCTTCGAACCACGTGCGGACCCGCCCGAGATACGGACAGATGGCGAGCCGACACCGTTTGATGTCGCCCCGGCAGACGCGACAGTCGATCTCGCGGCGGACTTCCCCAAGGCTCGCCCGGATCCCATCCTCCGCCCGCGACGATCCGGCGGACGAGGGAACGGTCATGGTCAGGCGGGGGGCGGGGCCGCGACCGGTTTCGGCGGCGCCGGCGCGGGGGTCGGTTTCTCTTCGATGATGACCTCGTCCCAGCGTGTGTAGCAGATCGGACAGACGTGGATGATGCCCCCCGACGCGTTGCACGGTTGGGCGCCGTGGTTCGGGCAGTGGTGCTCCTTCGCCATCTTATCCCTCCGAAGGACCCGCGCCACTTATCGTTTTCGGGCTGGGCTCGATTCCGTAGAGCTTGTCGCGGTTCGCTTCGAGTTGGTCGACGGGTTTTCCGGCGAACTCGGCGGCGGTCAGCACTGCCACGTCGTGCTCCTTCCCCGCCTCGAAGACCGGCGCCGTGTGTGACCGCCAATTTCGGTCGCGGAGGATGTGGTGGTCCAAGATGAGCGTGCGAACCTCCGTCGTCCGCAGGATTCGGACCAGATGCGTGAGGGACCGTTTCGTATGTTCCTGCGGATAGTTTTCTGGCATGTGCGTCATCGGGCCGTCGACGTAGAGGACCGTCGGTTGGGCGTCGATGAGGAACGATAGATGTTCCTTCAAAGGTGGACCGATCACGTCGGA
>VBMB01000148.1:0-2300 GCA_005878525.1 Methanobacteriota archaeon | reverse complement strand
GCCGTCGGCCACTCGGATCGCCTTCGGATACGACTTGAGCTTGCGGACGAACGCGCTCGAACGCTCCCGTTGACTCCGGTTGATATGGAACTTGCCGTCCTTCAGGAAAGCGAGCTTGCCGCGGAAGATCGACGGAGCCGCGGGGTTGTGATGGTCGTAGTGGTAGTGGCTCACAGTGAGTACGTCCGCCTTTTTCGAAGCCTCTCGAATGACCTGCCACAATTCCTTCTGGCGGGAGCGCTCCGTCGGATGCGGGGGGAGGTCGTAGCGGTACGGGCCAAGTCGGACGCTCGGGTCCAGCAGGATGGTGACGTCCGGCGTCTCGACGAGCGTTGCCATCGATCGCGCGCCGAGGCTGTCCGCCGCGAGGGGCGTAATCTTCATCGGATCACCGCTCGGCCGCACATCTACCGCGTGACGACGGATCGAATCTCGCCCGCGATGGCCTTGGCCTCGGTCGCAGGATTTGCGGCTTCGTAGATGGCCCGGCCCACGATGACGGCGTCTGCGCCCGCGGCGATCGCCTCGGAGACCTTCCCTCCCTGGGCGCCGACCCCAGGGGCGAGGATCTGTTTCCGTCCGATGATGGCCCGCAGCGCCCTCACGCGTTCCGGGCGCGTCGCCGGCGCAATGATCCCGGTGGCGTTCGCTCGGTTCGCTAGGCGCGCGAGGTCCTCCGCGTGTTTTGCGGTATACTCCACACCTCCCGGATGGCTCATCTCGACCACGACGAACACGTCCTTCCCACCCGCGGCATCGACGCAGGCCCGCACCGAGTCTTCCCCGACGAAACCGTGGCAGATGACTCCCGATGCGCCCGCGTCCACCGCTTGCTCGACGATGAGCCGGTTCGTGTTCGGGATGTCCGCGATCTTGAAATCGCACAGGACGTAGCCGGATTTCGCGAGCGTCCGAAGGACATTGAGGCCACCCGCGAGGACCAGCGGCCATCCCACCTTGACCGCGTCGACCTGTGGTCTCACGGATAGGGCGATCTCGGCCGCGCGCTTCGGGTCGGTCACGTCGAGCGCCAAGATGAGGCGGTGGTCGAGCCGCATCGAGGCCCTCAAGAGGACGACGGAGAAAAAGGTTCCTTCCGGAGGCCGGACGTGGCGGACCCTTTAAGTAATCCAAGGCGAATCCGACGACGCCCCCGATGCCCGAGGCCCAACGCATCAAGACGAAGGTCTGTCTCGTCGGCGAGGCCGCCGTTGGCAAGACGTCCCTGATCCGGCGGTTCGTCCAAGACGAGTTCGACGACCGCTACATCACGACCCTCGGCGCGAAGGTCTCGAAGCGCGAGATGGCCTTCGAGGCGAAGGACCGCACGAAGATCCACATGGACATGACCGTGTGGGACATCATGGGGGAGAAGGGCTTCCGGGACCTCCTCAAGGAAGCGTTCTTCCATGGGGCGAAAGGGGTCGTCGCGGTGTGCGACCTCACGCGGTACTCGACGCTCAAGGAACTCGACGACTGGGTGCAGAGCGTGTTCAACGTCGTGGGGGAGATTCCGGTCGTCTATGCGGTCAACAAGATCGACCTGAAAGATGAAGTCATGATCCTGTACGGCGACAAGGAGATCGCGCAGGCCGTGCGGGCGTTCGAGGCGCCGTATTTCTACGCCTCGGCAAAGACGGGCGAGAACGTGGAGGTCCTCTTCCGTCGCCTCGGGGCCATGGTCCTCCAGCGGGAGGGCATCGCGGTCGCGACGTGAATCAAGCGGGAGAACAACGCGCGAATCGTTAAGTACGCAGCGTCGGAGTCGGGCCGCGGTTCCGGGCGAGGACGTCGGATGACGAAGCAGAAACGGCTGAAGTCGAAGGTGTGTCTCGTCGGCGACAAGGCGGTCGGGAAGACCTCGTTGATCCGCCGGTACACGATCAACATGTTCGACGAGGAATACCTGACGACGATCGGCACGCACGTGACGAAGAAGGAGGCCCACATCCTCCTACCCGAATACGATCTCCTGGTCGACATCGACATGATGGTCTGGGACATCATGGGCGAGAAGGGATTCCGGGAGCTGTTGAAGGACGCGTACTTCTACGGGGCCAATGGCATCCTCGCGGTCGCCGACCTCACGCGACGACGGACGCTCGACAACCTCGACGACTGGATCGATGGCGTCGAGGACGTAGTCGGAAAGGTCCCGATCTTGATCGCGGTGAACAAGTCAGACCTCGCCGCGAACGCGCGGTTCCGCGAGATCGACGTCGCGGCGTTCGCAAAAGCGTACCATGCCGAGTTCTTCATGACGTCGGCGAAGACGGGAGAGCGCGTGGAGGACGCGTTCC
>VBMB01000033.1 GCA_005878525.1 Methanobacteriota archaeon | reverse complement strand
CACGATTCCGCCCGCAGCCAAAACGAACCTGAGGATTCCGGTTCCGCAGTTCCTCGGGCAGTATGCGGGCGGCAGTTTCAACACGACCTGGACGCCCCTGGCCGGATGGGTTCTGGTCATCGGCGCAGGCTTAGCCTTCGCATGGGCGTCGTCGGACCTCTGGCATCTCGTGCCCGGGCGGAAGTTGGCTCCAAAGAAGATGGAAGTGACGATCAAGCGAATCCCGTCGACGGCCACTGTGGCCCCGCCACCGCCTGCGGAGCTCGTCCCATCGACGCCGGAACCCGATATCGAGGAAGTCTTCGTGATCAGCTCAAACAGCCTGCTGATCAAGCACATGTCGCGCAGCCTGATGAGCGACAAAGATCGCGATGTGGTCGGGAGCATGATCTCCGCAATCTCGTCGTTCGTCCGCGAGGCGTTCACGGAGCGAGACGGAGAAGTCCACGAAGTGACCCTGGGAGACCACCGCTTCGTCATGTGCAGCGACCGAGGGATTGTCCTCGCGGTCCTCGTCTCATCCGGCAACACGGAAGACATCGTGCACCGGCTGCGACATCTACTCGCGATTCTTGACGACCGATACGGGGACCGCCTCGCGACGTGGCAAGGCGAGCCTCTGGAAGGGATCGAGGACGAACTCCAGGTCCTCTGGCAGCCGTACCATCTCCCGCCGCCGCCCCCCGCGGCCTGAAGTCCTTTTCGGCCCTCCGGGCTGCGAGTCTGGGACAGATATTTATGGGGCGGAAGCCTCCGCTTCGCGGCCTGCACCGCGAAAGGCTGCGGCCCCAACGATTTGGCGGTAATCGAATGGAACGGGCGATCGTCCTCTTGTCCGGCGGCGTTGATTCGGCCGTGGCATTGTGGTGGGCGAAGAAACAGGGCTGGGACATCCGACCACTCACGTTCGACTACTTCGGCCGGCCGAAACGAGAGAACGAAGCGGTCCGCGCGCTGACCTCGCAAGCCGAGACCGCCCCGATCCGCCATGTGGATCTCCCGTTCCTGAAAGAGGTCGACGACCTTCGAAAGGAGGGCTTCGAGAACCGCATCCTCCTCGATTCTCCGGAGGGATACATTCCGGGACGGAACCTGATCTTCTACGGTCTCGCGGGCTATTACGCGGAACTCGACGCGGCGCGTTACCTGGTCGGCGGTCACAACGGCGTCGATCCGGAATCGTTCCCCGACTCGAGCCCGAAGTTCTTCAATTTCCTCAACAGCATGTTCCACCTCAGCCTGTGGTCGTACGACAAGGCGCCGGTCCAGATCCTCGTCCCGCTGAGCGGCAAATCGAAGGAAGAGGTCGTCCGCATGGGCCTCGAGATGAACGTCCCGTTCGACGTCACGTGGTCGTGCTATTGGGACCGCGCCGTGCATTGCGGCACCTGCGTCTCCTGTCGCGAGCGTCGGGAGGCGTTCGCGAACGTGGGCATCGAGGACCCGGTCGCGTACGAATCGTAGGCGAACTGCCGAAATCGGGCAAAGCGGCGCAACTTTTATTGTCCGCATGATTTCTGTCGTCTCGTGGACATCCGGACCACGATCAGCTTCGTCGGACCGGTGATCACCATCGGGATCGTCGGCGTGCTCTTTGGAGTCCTTCAGTTCCTCGCCGCCCGTCGTGGAGGGTCACTCCGGGAAAACTTTGTCGCAGGAGGATGGGTCATCGCTCTCGAGATCCTGTTCGCGGCCAGCATATTTTCCGGCATCATCGTGAACATCCTGATGACTCCGCACAACGTTCCAGTGGACTGGACCCCGATCTTGATTTGGGGTCCGCTCCTCGGCGCTTTGGGAGTGGCCGCATTCGTCATGGCGTGCCGAGGCGTGGGGAGGAATCTGCCCATCCATCCGGCTCCGGCTTCGCAAAAAGGTTAATGGGCCTCGCGAATTCCCCCGCTGCCCGGCATGTATACGACCCACGTCCGGTCGGTCGCCGCAATCCGATTCTTGGAGGAAGGCAGTCACAACGTGAAGATGAAACAGCTCATCGGGCATGAGGACGGGGCCCGGAAGACCGCCATGCACGAGCTAATCATCTCGAAAGGCGGGTACTCTGCGCCGCACCGCCACGAGTGGGACCACCAGCTCGTCGTCACGGAGGGGCGAGGCGTCGCCCTGATCGGCGGGAAGAAACTCGCGTTGCGTCCGGGGGTCGTGTTGCTCGTTCAGTCGAATGAGGAGCACCAGTTCTTGCAACGAGGCAAGGGGCCGCTGAAGTTCCTCACCGTCACGCCGATCTAGCGCCCGCAGGCCAAGCTTTATGGCGGCCCGGACCTTGGGCCGGAATCGATGAAACTCGGAGTCACCGAGTACATCGACTGCGCGCATCACCTCCCGGGCCACGAGCGCTGCGGTTCCCTGCATGGGCACACGTACCAGATTGACGTCTACATCGAGGGGGACCACAAAGGCGGCATGCTCCTCGACTTCGCGGATTTGAAGAAGAACCTCCGCGCGATTCTGGCGGACTACGACCACAAGGACTGGAACACGTTCCTCGAGTACCCGACCGTCGAGAACATCTGCGAGCTCATCACAAAGCGATTGCACGAGAAAATCAAGTTCCCGCTCCACGTCCGGGTCTGGGAAGGCTACGGCAAGTGGGCGGAGATGTGAAGGAGCACTTACCCCGCGGAGGTCTGCACAACCGATGTCCGATCTGCTCGATGCCATCGAGGCGGAGGCGCGCGGGGACTTCGCCGCCGCACTGCCGCACTACGAGAAACTGACGACCTCCGGCTCGGCCCTTGACCGCGTCGGAATCCACCAGGCCCTGGCCCGATGCAACGAGAAGCTCGGACGATTGAAGGACGGCGGGAGATGGCGTCGGAAGGCGGGACAGGGATATCTTGCCCTGAGCGACGATGAAATGGCCCGAGACGAACGGCAGTACCTCGCCCTCGTGGAATACCGGAACGCCGTGCAGGACCTCCACGGCGACGCCTCCCTCCCGGAGATCGCGAAAGAATACGGCGCGGTCCTGAAGGACAACTTCTCCGGCGGTGCGGAGGGCCTGACCCACGAGGGCCTCTTCGCGGGCGCGTTCTTCCGGACCCTCGGGGACCACCTGACCGCCGCGAAATACTTCTTCGACACCGCGGAAGCGATGAGCGAACAGGCCACGACCAGCGGCGATGCGAGCCTCCGGGCAGCGACGATTCTGGCGTACGAGCGGGCGATGGAGTCCGCCACGAAGGCCGGCCGACCCGACGTCGCCCGGGTCGCGCAGATGCGCGCGTACGACCTCAAACAGATGAAGTGAGGCGCGGCGGTGTGCACGCTCATCGCGTTCTGGCGCTCCGTCCCCGGGTATGACATCGTCCTCGGGATGAACCGCGACGAGTCCTCGATGCGGCCCGCAGATCCGCCCGCAGTCCTCGACGGCACGCCGATCATCGTTGCGCCGCGCGATCGACAAGCGGGCGGCAGCTGGCTCGGCGCGAGCGGCACCGGACTGGTCGTCGCGCTCTCGAACCGCCGCGGCCGGACGTCCCCGAGCGCGCGGTCGCGAGGACAGCTCGTCCTCGACGCGTTGCGGCAACCGAGCGTCTCCGGCGTGGACGTGTTCCTCCAACGCGAGGTTCGTGAACACGAGTACAACTACTGGAACCTCCTCGCGGCCTCACGGAAGGAACTCCGGTTCTTTCGTTACGAGGGAGAGCTCGCCATGAACCGCGGCCATGAGGGACTGAACGTCCTCACGAACGAAGGCGGAAACGTCGCGACCGATCCGAAAGTGCAGTTCGTCCAAGGTCTACTCGCGAAGACCCCGTCTCGGTCCGTCGATGAGGTGATCCGTGCGCTGCAGGACGCGCTCCGCACGCATGCGACCGGAACGGGAGGAGTCGGCCTCTGCGTCCACTTCGCGGGCGGCGGAACGGTCTCGTCGACGATCATGGCTTTGAGCAACGCCGATCCGGGCGAGAGCGTCCTCCTGTACGCGGACGGCTCGCCCTGCACGACCCCGTACCGCGACTACCGAGAAGTCATCCGCCGGCTGCCGAGTCCGGACTGACGAGTGCCGCTGCGAAAAGACTTTCTCTCATCCCCAGCTACCGCGCGTCGTTGCCCGGGATCACGGACGTCCACGTGCACGTGGAACCGTATCGCTCCTTGAAACCCGTGATCCTGGATTTGTTGTGGCGAGAAATTCCGGATCGGCCCTACACGTCACGTCTCATGGATGACCCCAGGGCGTTCCTCGAGCACCTCGACGGAGCCGGCGTCGAGCGGGCGTGCCTGATCAACTACGTCGCCCCCGAAGTGATGGGCTTCACGGAGGACGTGAACCGGTTCGTCGGCGAGTTCGCGAAGGAGGACCGGAGGCGCTTGATCCCGTTCGGCTCCGTCCATCCGAAACGCACGAAGGATCCGAAACGGGACGTCGAACGCCTCGCATCGAAGTGGGAGATGGGGGGTATGAAAATCCATCCGCCGCATCAGCTCTTAGCCGCGAACGCGTACGCCGACGGGAAGTTGCCTGCACTCCGGACGATTTACAAAACCGCGGAGCGACTGAAGATGCCGGTGATGGTGCACACCGGGACCTCGGTCTTTCCCGGCGCGCGATCAAAATTCGGGGATCCGATGGCCCTCGACGACGTCGCTCAGGATTTCCCGGATCTCACGATCCTGATGGCCCACGGCGGGCGACCGCTCTGGTGCGACACGGCGTTCTACTTGCTTCGCCGCCATCGAAATCTCCACTTGGATATCTCGAGCATACCCCCGAAGCGCCTCCTGCAGTGGTTCCCTCGACTCGAAGAAATCGCGGACAAAGTCGTCTTCGGCTCGGACTGGCCGGCGCCGGGTGTGCCGGGGATCCGCGAGGAGATCGAGGGCCTTCGGTCCCTCCCGCTGTCCGAGCGGACGAAGGAACGAATCCTGAGCGGGAACGCCCCGGCCCTTGTCAAGTGACCGACGCCAGGCGTCCGGTTGATGGCAAACCTTAATCCCGAGCCGAGGCGAATCCCAAGGTGAGGAGCATGATGCCCGAGTCGAAGCGAAGCAGCGAGGTCGTCACCCTCGCGGGCGGGTGTTTCTGGTGCCTCCAGCCGGTGTTCCAGGAGCTCCGCGGCGTCGAGAAAGTAGAGGTCGGATATTCCGGCGGTCGGCTCGTGAATCCCTCGTACGAGGCCGTCTGCACGGACACGACGGGTCACGCGGAGGCCGTGCAGGTCACGTTCGATCCGACCGTCATCCCGCTCGCCGACATCTTGCGGATCTTCTTCTCCGTCCATGACCCGACCACGTTGAATCGGCAAGGTGGCGATGTCGGGACCCAGTATCGGTCTGCGATCTTCTACCATTCTCCGGAGCAAGAGAAGACGGCGCGCCAAGTCATGGCGGAGATCTTCCAAGCGGGGATCTGGGGACGGCCGATCGTCACGGAAGTCACACCGCTACAGCCGTTCTATCGAGCTGAGGAGTACCATCAGGACTACTTCCGCAAGAATCCGACCGCGGGCTACTGCCGCGTCGTCATCGCCCCGAAAGTCTCGAAGTTTCGCAAGCAGTTCGCGGCGCGGCTCAAGGTGTCAGCGGTCGCACCCAAAGGGACTTAACGCGGCCTCGCCTGCTTCCTCTCCATGGCGGAGAACCGGCTCGCGAAGGAGTCGTCGACGTACCTGAAGGGGGCCGCCCACCAGCCCGTCCAGTGGTATCCGTGGGGGGAAGACGCGTTCCGCCGCGCGAAAGAACTCGACCGGCCGATCCTCCTGGACATCGGGGCCACGTGGTGCCACTGGTGTCACGTCATCGATCGCGAATCGTACGAGGATCCGGAGCTCGCCGGCGTCATCAACGATAACTTCGTCGCCATCAAGGTGGACCGGGACGAGCGACCCGACATCGACGCGCGGTACCAGCAGGCCGTCGGCGCGATCGCGGGCCAAGGCGGCTGGCCGCTCACCGCTTTCCTGACGCCGGACGGCAAGGTGTTCCACGGAGGTACCTATTTTCCCCCGAAGGACTCGTACGGACGCCCGAGCTTCCGACGCGTCCTGCTCGCGATGGCGGATGCCTACCGCACGAACAAGGCGGACACGCTGAAAGAAGCGGAGGCGCTCCATCAGGCTCTCGCGGAAGGCCGCGTCGCGCTCATCGAAGAAGGCGCCGTGAACGAGGCGATGCTGAAGGAGAGCCTCGACTCGCTCCGCGGGCAATTCGACCCCGTGAACGGCGGCATCTCGGGCCAGCAGAAGTTCCCGCACCCGGGGACGATGGAGTGGGTCATGGCCCGTTTCCATCGGACGAAGGAAGAGGGCCTCCGGAAGATCTTCACCCGCACCCTCACGGCGATGGCGCAGGGCGGCGTCTACGATCAGGTCGGCGGAGGCTTCCATCGATACTCGACGGATCCGCGGTGGATCGTGCCGCACTTCGAGAAGATGCTGTACGACAACGCAGGCCTCCTGGCGAACTACGTTCACGCGTGGCAACTCACCCGCGACCCGCTCTACCGCGAGACCGCCGAAGGGATCCTCGCGTGGGCGGAAGAGGTCCTCTCGGACCGCCAGCGCGGCGGATACTTCGCGAGTCAAGACGCGGACGTCGGCCTCGACGACGATGGCGATTACTTCACCTGGACGTCGGACGAACTTAGGGCCGCCGTGACTGCAGACGAAGCTCGGGTCCTCGCGTTGCACTTCGAAGTCGGAGATCGGGGCGAGATGCACCACAACCCGAGGAAGAACGTGCTGTTCGTGGACCAAAACGCGGAGGCGATTGCCAAGGAACTCCACCTGTCGGTTGATCGCGTCCGGGCTCTGATCACCCACGGCATGGAGAAGCTGAAGGCTGCACGCGAGAAACGTCCCATGCCGGCGGTGGACCGGACGATCTTCGCCTCCTGGAACGGGATGATGATCGCGGCGGTCCTGGAGGCCTCGATGGCCTTTGGTCGGGAGGACGTCCGCGCGTTCGCGCTCAAATCCCTGGGACGGGTCCTCTCGGAGATGTGGTCGAAAGACCGCGGGATGTGGCACGCCTTCGCCGATGGCGACCGGAAAGTCCGCGGCCTGTTGGAAGACCATGTGTACGTCGTCGACGCCGCGCTCGCCGCGTACACCACGACCGCCGAGCCGGAGTACCTTCGCACCGCGGAGGAGATCATGGTCTTCACACTGAACCACTTCTGGGACAAAGCGGGAGGGTTCGTCGACATCGCGACGGACCTGCACGAGGGCGTGGGTCTGACCCTGCGCGAAGTCCGTCGTCGCCCCGTCGAGGATTCGCCGTATGCGGGAGCGAACGCGGTGGCCGCGCTATGTTTGGCGCGGCTCCATGCGCTCACCGGGAACGACGACTATCGGTTGCACCATGATGAGCTGATGACGGCCTTTGCGGGCGAGGCGAGCCGATACGGCCCGGTCTTCGCAGGGGCCTATCATCTCGCAGCCGAATTGTGGATTCATCCACCGGCGGAGGTCGTCGTGCTCGGTCCTCGCCACGATTCGCGGGTTCGGAAATTACAGGAGACCGCGAGCGGGACATACTCCGCGGGGAAGACCGTGCTCGTCGTCGATGGCGACGATGCGTACGTGCCGCCGCCCGTCGAGCCCATGCTCAAGACGAAGGAGGCCAAGACAGCCCCCGTGGCGTTCGTATGCCAGGGGCAGGTGTGTTCGCCGCCGACATCGGATCCGACACGATTGCGGACGATTCTCGAGGCCGGCGGAACGAAATCGTGATTCTGGTCGAAATGCAACCTTAAACAAGGTTAACATCGGCGGACCCGCATGCTATTTTGTACCATGGGTTTTGAACCCCTGCGTCAGGCTTATGTCCCCTCCCCCGCAAGGCTAATGGGCCGCCGTCGCTACTATTGGAACCGAGGTTCGACAGCATACCCTCCGACCCACCGAGTGTTCTCCTGATCGGGTGCGGAGCGGTTGGTTCCGTGGTGGCTCAACACCTTTGCGCGAGCGATGATGTGGCCGAGGTCATCCTCGCCGACGTGGACGGGGAGCTTGCGAAGCGCACGGCCTCGCGCCTGAAGAGTCCGAAGGCCCGTGCGACCCAACTCGATGCGAGCGACGGTGAGGGCCTGCGGCGTGCGATGCTCGGATGCCGCCTCGTGATCAACACGGCGCTCCCGCAATTCAATCGAGCGGTCCAGGCCGCCGCGCTGGCAGAGGGACTCAACTATCTGGACCCGGCGAACGACTCGCGGGATCCGTTCGTGGATTCCGACACGTGGAAAGCCGCGGGGCTGACGGCCCTCTGCGCGATGGGCGAGGATCCGGGATTGAGCAACGTCTTCGCGAGGTACGCCGCGGACGGCATGGAGCGTGTTGATTCGATCAAGGTGCGCGACGGCGACACCGCCTCGAGTCCGGATTATCCGTTCATCGCCCTCTTCAGCCCGGAGACGTTCGTCGAGGAGACGCTCGCGCCGTCGAGGATTTGGCGGGACGGTAAGTACGACTCCGTACCGCCCTTCGGAGAACTCGAGGCATACGAGTTCCCGGCGCCGATCGGATCCCTTCCCGTGTACTCCGTCGACCATGAGGAGGTCGACACCCTTCCGCGGTTCATCGGGAAAGGCGTCCGCTATGTCGACTTCAAGCTCGCCCTCGACCCACCCACCGTCCAGACGCTGAAGCTGTTCCGCGACCTGCGCCTCCTCGAACCGGGGCCGCCCGGAGGACCGAACCCGCGAAGGGCCTTGTTCAGCGCCTTGCCGAAACCCGCAGACCTCGCGGGCCGCGTCGATGGCTACGCGGCGATTCTGGTCGAGGTGGCCGGCGAGAAGGACGGACACAGCATCGTCCATACGATCTACGCGATCCTCGGGCATCGTGAGGCGTCACAACGATTCGGGGCGACGGCGACCGCCTATCTCACCGGGACGGGCGCGGCCGCCGGTGCGCTCCTCCTCGCGGGCGGCTCGATCCGCGAGAAGGGCAAGCTCTCTCCAGAGAACCTCGACCCGAAACCGTTCTTCCCGCTCCTGCGGAAGTTTGGAATCGACGTCAAAGAGCGGGTGCGCTCGGAGCGGTCCCTCACTTAGCGGGAGTGCTTGCGCAACGCCGACTCCATCCCGTCGAGGGCCTTGTCGAGCAACGGTTCCTCGATCGTCAGCGGGGGCTGGATCCGGAGAACGTTCATCTCGTAGTCGTATAGCGGGATGACGCCGCCGCGGACACAGTCAAAGAAGACGTCCCGCGCGGTGTCGTTGTCGCGGGCCTTCGTCCCTTTGTTGCTCACGATCTCGACGCCGATCGCGAGGCCGAGGCCGCGCGTCTCGCCGACGATCGAGAGGTCTTCCCACTCCTTCACGCGCTTCAGGGCCTTTCCGCCGACCCGGGCCGCGCGTTCCGGAATCCGGTCTCGTCGCATGATATCGATCGTGACCGTCGCGGCCACGCAGGCGGCCGGATGCCCGCCGAAGGTGGTCCCCGCCACGACGTCACCCTTGCCCATGGATCGATCGTCCCCGAGGACCGCGCCCAGAGGCATCAACCCGCCCCCGAGCGCCTTGCCAATCGAGACGAGATCCGGCGCGACGCCGAAGTGCTCGATCCCCCACATCTTCCCGGTGCGACCGAGCCCGGCCTCGACCTCGTCCGCGATGAAGAACCAGCCGTGCTGATCCGCGAGCTTGCGAAGGCCAAGCGCGAAATTCTTGGGGGGGATCCAGACGCCCGCCTCCAGGGCCACCGGCTCGAAGATCGCCCCCGCGATCCGATCCGGGGAGGCGACGTACCGGAGGATCTGGTCCTCGAGGAATCCGAGGCACCACTCTCCGAACTGATCGTCCGTCATGCCCTTCGGTTTCCGATACGTCATCGGGTAGGGCGAGTGGATGGCGCCTCCGGAGAAGGCCTCCCAGTTCCGTCGCATGCGCGACGCGAGGGTGCCAAACGCCGTCGCCCCGATGCTGAGCCCGTGATACTGTCCCATGAAGCTCAAGATGAGCGGCCGACCGCTCGCCTCGATCGCGTGCTTGACCGCACCTTCCGCGGCCCCGGTGCCGGAGAGCTCGAGGAATACGCGTGTGAGGTTGTCCGACGGACGAATCGACAGGAGCCGCTCCGCGACATCGATCATCGGGAGATGCGGATTCATGAAGAGGATGAGGAACCCGTAGCGCTCGAGCGCATCCACGGTCGCCTTCAGGATCTCCGGATGGACGTTCCCCAGATTGTTCGTCGCCCATTGGCTCGTGAGGTCGATGTACTCCTTGCCCTCGACGTCATACAGGAGGGAGCCCTTCGCGGACGCGACCACGATGTCCGCAAGCTTCGTGTCGTCGGCCCAGAAGTACTTCGGGTAGAGTTCCGTGTAGCGCTTCCAGTACCAGTCCGCGGCGCCCTTCGTCCCGACCGGAGGCCTCGCCCCCTTCTTCGCCATCCTCGCGGGGAACGTCCGCCTCGTCATAGAGCCTTTGGGCGGAGGTTCATGAAGACCCGAGAAGGCCCGGGCCTATGCCTCGAGGCCTGATTGCAAGAGGGAGCGGAAATCGTCGGGGATCGGCTTCGACTTCTTCTTCTCGTAGTCGTACGAGACCAGGACGCTCTTCGCGCGCGCGAGGATGCGGCCGCTCTTTTTCTCCTTGATTTCGTAGCTGAGCGTGAACGAGGAGTTGCCAATCTTCGAAGGCCAGACCGTCACCTGAATCTGATCGCCCCACGTCGCCTGGGACTCGAAGTCGATGTCCACGTGCGCGAGGATGAAGTCGATCTCGTCGAGCGACCGCCGGTTCGCGTGGTGCATGTAGAACTGCGTCCTCGCGAGCTCGACGTAGGAGAGATAAACGGCGTTGTTGACGTGGCCCATGCCGTCGATGTCGCGGAACCGCATCTGGATGTCCGTGGTGAAGCGTGTCATCGGCGGTCGATGCCGGATTCCACCGAAAAACGTTTGGGTGGCTCTCATTCTTCGCGGACGAGACGCGTGAATTCCGCCGAGAGGCCGAGCGAGACCTGCTTCGAAGGATCGCCTTTGATCGGGGCCCGCGCGGTCAAGCTCGCCTTCGCGAGCTCCCGGTAGATCGGCCACGAAAGGTCAATCCGACGCCGAAGGGTCTCGTCGACGCTCCGAATGATCTTGGCGGGGACGCCGGCGATCAGGCCGCCAGCGGGAAACTCGGCGTTCTCCCGGACCACGGCACCACTCGCGACGACCGATCCCGAGCCGATCACCGCGCCGCTATTGATCGTCGAATTCATGCCGATCAAGCAGTCGTCGCGGATGGAGCAGCCGTGGACCACGGCCGCGTGGCCGACGGTCACACGTCGGCCGAGCACCGCGGGCAAGCCGCGATCGACGTGCACGACCGCGTTGTCCTGGACGTTCGAGTCGCGCCCGACGACAATCGAGTCGAAGTCCCCGCGCAGCACGGCGCCGTGCCAGATGCTCGCCCCCTCCTCGACGGTCACGTCTCCGACGAGGACCGCGCTCGGGGCGACGTAGATCATCGTGTCACTCGAGGTTCACGAGGACATTCTTGACGTGGGTGTAGAACAAGACCGCGTCGACGCCTTGCTCCTGACCGAGCCCCGACTGTTTCCACCCGAGGAACGGCGTCTGCGGGAAGGTGACCGGGAACTCGTTGATCGAGACCATGCCCGCCTGCAGTCTTCGCGCGATCGCGTGCGCCTTCGCGATATCTTGCGTCCAGACACCCGCCGCGAGGCCGTACGGCGTGTCGTTCGCCTTCGCAATCGCGTCGTCGACATCGTCGAAGTGCCATGCCGCCACGACCGGGCCGAAGACCTCCTCGCGGGCCACGCGCGCACGATCCGGAGGGTCCTCGAAGACGGTCGGTCGCACGAAGTTCCCGTCCTTCAACTCGGCGGAATCCGTCCGACCGCCTCCCGCGAGAAGCTTCGATCCCTGCTCGATCCCGTCCTCGATCGCGCGGACGACGTTCGCGGCGTGCTCGCGGGAGACGAGGGGGCCCATCTGCACGTCGTCCTTCAGGGGAGGCCCGAGCCGCAGTTTCTCCGTCTGCTCCTTGAGCTTGGCGAGGAACGAGGGCGCGATCGACTCGTGCACGAACAGCTTCGACCCGGCCCAGCACATCTGACCGGCGTTCTGGAACGCGCCCCACAGAGCGCCCTTGACGGCCCGGTCGATCTTCGCGTCCGGGAGGACGATCTGCGGATTCTTGCCGCCGAGTTCGAGGGTCGTCGGCACGACTCGATCCGCGACGACGCGGAGGAGCTGCTTCCCGGTGTCCGTGGAGCCCGTGAAGGTGACGGAGTCGACGTCGGGATGCGCCGCGAGAGCGCCGCCGACCTCCCGGCCGGGGCCTGTGACGACGTTCACGATCCCGGAGGGGAAGCCCGCTGCCGTCGCGAGCTCTCCGAGTTTGAGGGCCGTGAGCGGGGTGAGCGTGGCCGGCTTCAGGACGACCGAATTGCCGGCGGCGAGCGCGGGGGCCACGCCTCGGGACGCGAGGAGCAGAGGATAGTTCCACGGCGCGATGTGGGCCGTCACGCCGAGCGGCTCCCGCAAGGTGTAATCGAACCGGGCACCCGGGACCGGGATCGTGTCACCCTGAATTTTATCTGCCATCCCGGCATAATATTCGAACAGCTTGTAGACGTACGCGATGTCGCCTTTCGCTTCGCGCAGCGGCTTCCCAACGTTTTGGGACTCGAGCCGCGAGAGCTCGTCAAAATGGTCCCGCACTTGCTGGCCCAGGAGCCAGAGCAACCGTCCCCGTTTGCTCGGATCCATCTCGCGCCACTCGGAGGACTCGAAGGCGAGCCGGGCCGCTTCGACCGCGGCGTCGACGTCGTCCTTCGTCCCGGACGCCACTCGGGCGATCGGTCGATTCGTCGCGGGATCGATCACCTCCGCGGTCTGCTCCGAGGACGCCGGGACCGTCTTCCCGGCGATGTAGAGGCCGTGGTCGCGGATTTCCATCGTCGTTCCGCGCCCACCATCGGGCGGCGGACTATAAGCGTGTGGCTTTCCCGGCTCCGCACCGGTGTCCTCTTATTCCGCGCATCCGTTGCGAGGGCGCGAGGACATCGTGCCGGACGTCGTGCGCGTGAGCCGCACGCTTCCATGGCGGGAGGCGGCGAAGGAGTCCGACTCGCTCCGTCCGTCGCTTGTGTATCAGTTCCGGCATGAGGACTTTCGCGGAAAGCTCGTCTTGGATGTCGGCACGGGCGAAGGGCGGCTCGCTTTCGTCGCTGCGTCGGCCGGCGCTCGCGTCGTCGGTGTGGACCTCGACCGCACGAAACTCATGCATGCTCGGGCATATGCGGGCATCCGGAATATTCCGCACGTCGAATTCGTCCTCGGCGACGTCGACAAGACGCCCTACCATGAATTCGCCCGCGACCCAATCGATGCGGTCATCAGCAACCTCTGCATGTCGCCGGAGATCGTCTGGCATTCATCTCGTGCCCTCCGTCCGGGAGGGACGTTCATCTTCTGCTGCCATCACGGGGACCACTGGAAGGAGACCCGACGGGGTTCCCAATGGGCCTTCTACGAGGACGCCATGACGGACCTGCTCGAGGAGAACCGTTTCGAAGTCTCCTTCATGGGCGTCGACACGACCGTGGCGCTCTTCGACCAGTTGCGTGAGGTCGAGCTTTTCCTCCGCGACTCGGTCGTGCGAAAATGGGTCGAGGACGGGCGGTGGGAGGAGCTCTCGGATTCGTTCGCGCAAGGGGAGAACCACTTGACGCTCTCGTATCTGGTCGTGAAAGCGCGGAAACTCGCCGCGGCGTACCGGGCGGAATAGACGAAGCGTCCATCCGCGATTCGTAGCGCCCGTCGCGGCCGCCAGGGACATCGGCAAGCTCATCTGTGCCGAGGCGATTCCCGCGGGGGGGAGCGATGTACCTCGGCGCCCACGTCTCGATCGCGGAGAGCATCGCGCTCGCCCCGGAGCGCGGCAAGGCGGTCGGGGCCGATGCAATCCAGATTTTCTCGCGCAGTCCGCGCATGCTTCGAAAGACGAAGCCGATTCCTCCGGAGGAGGCGAAGGCGTTCCAGGAAGCGATGCCTGCGAACGGGATTGCGCGCGCGATCATTCACGCGAACTATCTGATCAACCTCGCGGGACCGGACGATAACACGCTCAACTACAGCCGCGTTGCGTTCGTGGAGGAGCTCGATCGTGCCCAGATCCTCGGAGTTCGGGACGTGATTTTCCACCCGGGAGCCCACCTGGGGAGGGGCGAGGCGCACGCCGTCCAGACGATCCCGGCAAGCTTGGACTGGTGCTTCGAGCACGCCAGCGCTCCAGATGTGTTCGCGGTCCTGGAGAATACGGCGGGGGCGGGCTCGGTCGTCGGCTATCGATTCGAGCAGCTCGCCGAGATGATGAAAGGCTCGGCCCATCCGGACCGCCTCGGGGTCTGCGTCGACACATGCCACACGTTCGCCGCGGGCTACGACTTCCGGACGCGGGACGGCTACGAGTCGCTCCTCCGGACGATTGACGAAACCGTCGGACTCGGTCGGATCCGCGCGTTCCACCTGAACGATTCGGTGGGCGACCTCGGATCGAAACTCGACCGCCACGCGGATATCGGGAAGGGGAAGCTCGGGAAGGAGGCGTTCCGTTTCCTCGTGAACGAGGAGCGTTTCAGGGAACTCCCGGGCTGCCTCGAGTTCCCCGGGGCCGATGCCGGCTATCGGAGAAACCTGAAGACGCTTCGGTCCCTCGTCACGGGGACGAACGCGCCGACAGCGGGGCCGCGTCCAAGCGGCAAACGAGCCGGTCGCGGAACCGCGTGAGGAACGCATAGAGTCGGTGGACCTGACGCATCAGGCCGGACGAACCGCGAAGGAGACGTCCAAAGCCGGCGCCGATCGGGAACGCGCCGACCAAAGTGGGCACCGCGTCGCCGCCCGTCGTGACCTGGCCGTCGGGAGCGACCATGTGCCAAGCATCGAGCATCCGATCCTCCGGAATTCCCTTCAGCAACCCGCGTCCAGATTGAATCGACTCGAATCGGATTCGCCTCCGGACGTCGACCGCGCGGATCCACCGGGAGAGTGCACTGCAGATCCCGCAGTCGCGGTCGTACAAGAGGACGTACGACGGGCCCGCCATGGTCTCGGAGAAAACTAGGCGGAGGTGGGCTTAAACAAACGGGTCGTACCGAGAATCGTTCTCGGCGGACCAACGTTGCCTCGTGCGGGAATGCCCGGCGGTCAAAAGGGCAACTTGCTCAGGCCGATCGCGAGCGGGAGCAGCGCCTCCTCCCTCCCGAGGAACCTCGCGGTCTGCAAGACCGCGTTCAAGTAGCTGATCGTGTGCTCCTTCTCACCGACCGTCCACTGGCCGTAGAAGTCCACCACGGCGGCGAGGATGTCGTCCAGGGGGACGTCCGCTTCGAGGGCGCCTCGCACCGTCTCCTCCGCGGGCGGCGACTTGTATCGTAGGCTCGATTCGAGGGCGGCGATGAGGGAAGATCGGTCGGTCGACTCGGGTGGCCCGAGCCGAAGAAAGTCCGGATAGCCGAACTTCGTCGTCAGGGTGCGATACAACTTCCACAGGAGCCAGGCATTCTCCGGAGGCGTCAGGTAGCGGCTGGCAAGACGCGCGGCGTGCGCCTCACTCAATGTGTGTCCCAAGAACCCGGGCTCCGCGCTCGCGGCGACGAGGAGCGGACGATACGCTGCGTCGGCTTGTCCCTCGAACGCGAGGGCCCGGAGGATTTCCTCGACGCGATCGAACTCCCAGTCCTCGAGGAGACGGCTCAGCAGCTCGACATCCGGCTTGCCCGCGCCGGCGTTTGCGAAAATCGGGATGTCGATGGGCCGGACGCCTTGCAGACTCACCGCCTGAGCATGCCCCAGGTTCGCGAGAGGGACGAGCCCCCGCGGAAGTCCGAGACTCGACGCGGCCTCGGAGTACGCGACGGCTATCGTGAGATTGTGACCCAGACGTCCGAGGTCATCGAGTGACGCGCGAATGGCCAGGTGCGCCGCGGCCTCGATTCCGTGGTCGAGGCCGACCCGAGCGAGTAGCGCCGCGGCTTTCGTCCCCGCGTGATCATGGACGACCTTTCGATAGGCGCGCTCCATGTCCCCCGGCGTCGCAGCAGGGATCGCCCTCGCTTCTGCCTCGACCGCCGCGGTCGTCAATGGGCGCTTTTGCAGGCTGAAATTGTAGAGGACCAGAAACCGGAGCAGGCCGAGCCCTCCCGGCGGCCGCGTGAGGCGGAGGAGATCGCGTCCCGCTTCGAGGGTCAACAGGCCGTGTGGCGTGTGCAATTGGGGGTCGTCGTGATTCGACACGACGAGCACGAGTTCCTGGAGGATTGGCGCCGCGTTCGCCGGATCTTTCGCCACGTCGTCGAAGAGGCGGATCCCCTTTTGGTGCTCGAACGTCGGGAGGATTGCGAAGAGCCGCTCGACGTCTTTTGATGCCAAGCATCGAAGGAAACGTCGCCGACCCTTTTAGGTTGCGGGTATCCGTGACAGAGTAACTCTTATGGGGAACCGGGACCTTGAACGGGGGTCATGCCTCTCTACGATGTCATCATCATTGGTTCCGGCCCCGCCGGCCTCACCGCGGCGATCTATTCGACTCGGGCGAACTTGAAGACGCTCGTCATCGCCGGCGCGGTCGCGGGGGGACAGCTCATGATCACGACGGACGTCGAGAATTATCCCGGTTTCCCGAAGGGCATCCAAGGCCCCGAGCTCATGGAGCTCTGGCGGGAACAAGCCGAACGCTTCAAGGCGGAGTTCGTCGACGACAACGTCTCGAAGGTGGATTTCACGAAGCGCCCGCTGAAAGTCTGGACCTCCGACGGAATGCATGAGGGCCGCTCCGTGATCATCGCGACCGGCGCGAACGCGAAATACCTCGGATTGCCAAACGAAGAACGCCTCAAGGGCCGAGGGGTGAGCGCTTGCGCGGTCTGTGTTTCTCTCGAAGATATGCAAAACCGTGACGGTCGTCCATCGCCGGCATGAATTTCGCGCAAGCAAGATCATGCAGGACCGCTTGTTCAAGACGCCCAATGTCAAGATCCTCTGGGACACCGAAGTCGTCGACGTCCTCGGGGATGCCAAGGTGGAGGGCGTTCGAATCAAGAACAAGAAGACCGGTCAAACGTCCGACCTCAGGGTCCAGGGACTGTTCCTCGCGATCGGCCATGAGCCCGCGACCGAGATCTTGCGGGACCACTTGAAGCTCGAGAAAGGGTACGTGGTCCTCCGGCCGCACGACGGGCTGTCCACCGCCACCTCGGTGGAAGGCGTCTTCGCCGCCGGAGATGTCCACGACTTCCGCTACCGACAGGCCGTGACGGCGGCGGGTTTTGGCTCCATGGCGGCGCTCGACGCGGAACGCTGGCTTCAGCAGTCCGACGCCTGAGTGCAACGAAATCTTGAAGTCGATTCGCTCGTTAGGCACGAAGGGACCCGCGCATGGTGCGAATCTTCCGCGGCGGCGTGCTCGATGAGCGCTTCGAAGGCTCCGTCGTGGTAATCGGGCCGCGGCCAACGACGATGACCGGCCTCGTCCGCGGCGACCTGTTCGTCCGCGACAGCAGCGTGTGCGACGTGACTGGGATGGTGTCCGGGAACCTCCTCGCGGAGCGGACGGGCAAGGCGGTCCTCCGGGGCCTCGTGACGAAAGCCGCGAAAGCGGCGGGCGGGGACCTCGAGGTCTATGGGCTAGTCCAAGGAGACGTCGTCAACGAAGGCGGCCGTCTCTACGTCGACAAAGGAGCCGTCGTCCGGGGCAAGGTCATCGGGCAGACCCACAGTGCGCCACTCCCGCCGCCCGAGAAACCGGTCACGCCACCCCCCGCCCCGGCGCCAGCGGGAACGGCTCCAGGTCCGCCCGCCTCGCCGCCGAAACCCCCGGCCGCGCCGGGTCCGTGAAGCCTCAGGCTTCGACGTTCGACTCGAGCGGCGTCTCCTTGAGCGGCATCTTGTCCGGCCTCTTCTCACCGGACGAGAACAGCTGGAGGTACGGGATCAGGTTGCCCATGACCCGGTTCTCCGCCTTGCGCAGATGCTCCTCGTACGTGGATCGGCTGACCCCGAGACTCCGGGCGATGCTCTCCGTCGTCACGTCGCGCGGGGAGCTGTAGTATCCGTAGCGGTGCGCCTTCAGGAGCGCGTCTGACTGCTTCGACGTCAGGTCGCCGAAAAGGCTGTTCACCCAGATGCTCGACGGCAGGACGCTGAGCGGAAGTTCCCGTTTCCGGATCAGCTCCGTCGGACCGCGTTTGTTGAAGTCCTTGAACAGGTCCCGCGTGCGGACCTCGTCGAAGGCAATCACTCGGAAATAGCCCCAGCCGTCCTTGAAAATCGCCGGAGGCGCTTCCACGGCCTCATGGGGTTCCCAGACGTTCCATGGGCTGTCCCAGCTCGCGCACGTGCACTTGAGCATGAAGATGCGGGAGTCCCCCGCCTCGGCCCATTCGTCGATGCACTTACCCGCCTTCCGAATCTCTTTCGCGATTTCGTCGAGCACGTTCTCGTCTCGGGTCGGCACCTGGATCATCTCTCGATTCCAGATGCACCACATCGAGATGGGAAGGCCGGGATGGTGCGCGGAGATTTTCATGAACGGGTAGTCGTACTGGGTCCGAAACGAGATCTCCCAGAGGCTCATGGGCAGCCCCATCGCCGCCGAGGGGGATATAGGTGGTGCCGTCATACGACGGCCGCCGAAGGCGGGTCAAAGAGGTTCGTCATGGACGTCTTTTCCTCTTCCGAGGTACAACACATGTATCTGATTGCACCGGACAGCACACGGATTTGGACAGACAGCAACCGCAACTTCACCCTCCGGGAGTACAGCCGGCTCGAGTACGGCCGCTCGGACATCGGGTGGATCCTCGCCTCGGTGAAGGCCTCACGGCCTGCGCCGACGAAGCGCCCGAAGGGCTCGCTCGGGTTGCGGCTGCGGTACTTCCTGAACTCCTTCCGCGGCTTCGCCGCCTTCGACGTGCACGGTCACGACGACACCCAGTGCCCGTGAGGCGGCGCACCTTTTTATCGCACGGCCACCCTCCCTAGGCGGGATGGCGGAAGTCACCATTCGCTACTGCGCTCCGTGTCGGTATCTGCCCAAGGCGATCCAGGACGCGGATGCGATTTTGAAGGAATTCGGTGAGACGTTGTCCGCCCTCCGACTGGTCCCAGGCGACCACGGCGTGTACGACGTCGCGGTCGACGACACGATTGTGTTTTCGCTCGAGAAGACGAACCGGTTCCCCGAGTCGGCCGAGCTGATCCAAGAGATCCGGGCTCGGGTTCAGCCGCGCAAGGCTCGCAAGAAAGCGTGATCCTCGCCTCTAGGGGTCTTCACCGACCCGTCATTTGACGGCCGTCTATGGCGGGTCAAAATCTCTCATCGACCCCGTTGTTCTCCCGTACATGTTCGGAAGCACATATCCGATCTTCGACGCGCAGGGAATCGTGAGCGAGTACGTCCGGAACCCGGATTTGGCGGAGTACGTCCGTTGGGAGTACCGCCCCGCGGACCGGTCGAGCGTGATCCGTTCCATCAAGCGGAGACGGACCACGACCCGACGGATTCGGTTTGCAGGAGCGACGCGAATCGCGCGTCGGATCCGAGCCTGGGTGAAGGACCTGCGGGAAACGACCGGAGGGCCGATCGAATCGGGCCTCGTCTACCGCGCTATGTTGCGCGAGAAGGTCCTCTAGGCTAGTCGGGCGAGTCGATCGCGAGCACGACCTTCCCGAACTGCTCGCCTCGCCCCAGGTATTCGTGGGCCTGGCGGGCCTGCTCGAGCGGGAAGACTCGGTCGACAACCGGTTTGAGGCGGCCCATGAACACGAGCTTCATGACCTCCTCGAACTCCCGTTGATTCGCCATCGTCGAACCGAGCACGGAGAGCTGCCGCCAGAAGAGGTATCGCGCATCGAGCTCGAGCAGTGCGCCGGTCGTCGCCCCCGGGACCACGACGCGGCCCCCTTTCCGGAGGCTCCGCACGGAGTCCTTGAACGTCGCCTCGCCGACGTGATCGACGACGACATCGACGCCGCGCTTCCCCGTGAGTTCCCAGATCGCCTTGGACCACGGCATCGCCTTGTAGTTGACGAGGACATCCGCGCCGAGCGCCTTCGCCTTCTCCAGCTTCGCGTCGCTCGAGCTCGTCGTGAAGACCGTGCACCCGGCGAGCTTTGCGACTTGAATCGCGGCCGTCGAGACGCCGGAGCCGGCGCCGAGGATCAAGACATCCTCGCCGGGCCGAACCTTCGCGCGGGTGATGAGCATCCGCCACGCGGTCATGAACGCCAGGGGGACGGCGGCGGCCTGCGGGAAGTCCATGTCCGTCGGGATCGTGAGCACGTTTCGCGCGGGAACCGCGACCTTTTCCGCATATGTCCCGGGCAGATGTTCCCCGAGGATCTTGTAGTCCACACATTCGGAGTCCTCGCCCCGCAGGCAATACTCGCATCGGCCGCACGAGATCCCCGGATTCACGACGACGCGGTCGCCGACCTCGACATCGGTCACATCGGAGCCGACCTCCGCGATGTCGCCCGCCGCGTCGCAGCCGAGGATATGAGGGAGCGTCAGCTTGAGGGTCGGGATTCCTTCGCGGACCGCTAGGTCGAGGTGGTTCAGGGACGCCGCGTGCACGCGGACGACGACTTGGTCTGGTCCCGGGACGGGATCCGAATGATGCCGGTCCAGCTCGAGAACCTCAGGCCCGCCGAAGCGGGGCACGATGACCGCCTTCAGCGTACCACCTGCGCGACGGCGGCGAATCGAAGCGGTCCTAGATAAGGGCCGCCGTCACCGCACGTTGTAGCCCTTCGACTGGAGCAACCGCACCACGTCTTTGCGATGGTCGCCCTGGAGGACGATCACGCCGCCTTTGCCGGAACCGCCGGTGGCAAGCCCTTTCTTCAAGTCCCGGGCGAGCTTCTCCGCCTCGTCCGGTTTCGACTCCAGGCCTCGCACCACGGTCACGGCCTTCCCGTAGCGGCGCGTGTCCATCTCGACGGACAGCTGGGTCGTCTCGCGGCCCAGGTCCTCGCAGACGCAGATCTCCTTAGGCAACCCGCATGTCGGGCAGATACCCGCGATCAAGCCGCCTCCAATGGCGTCTCCTTCTCTGCCAGGGATTCCTTCAGTAGACGATAGTGTTTTCGGATGGTGACCTCGCTCACGCCGGTCAGGCGGGCGATCTGAGCTTGCGTCAGGGGCACGCCGAGCTCCTCCGAGGCCAGGTACAGGGCCCCCGCGGCGATCCCGACGGGCGAGTTCGCCTCGAGGACTTTCGAATCCTTCACCTGGGCGACGAGGGCCAAGGACCGCTCCCCGACCCGCGGATCCAGGCCGAGCTGGGATGCAAACCGAGGCACGAAGTCCTCCGCGCGGCTCGCGCGGCTGAACACCCCGAGTTCCCGGCTGACGACCTTCGCGGTCAGCGAGATTCGGTGGACCGTCACGCCGGTCGCCTCGGACAGTTCGTGCAGACCGCGAGGCGCACCCAGTTGCTTCGCCGCCAGGTAGACGACCGCGGCGACGATCGCGTCCATGGACCGACCGCGGGACAGGCCCGCTTCGATCGCTTTCCGCAAGATGATCGCGGCGCGTTCTCGGAAGGCCGGGGCGAGGCCCAGGCGGGAGGAGAGGCTCGAGAGTTGCGCGAGGCCGGGGGCCAAGGCGCGCTCCGTGCGGTCATACCGAGTCCACTGGCTCACTCGCCGCAGACGGTTCAACGCCGCCACGCTGCGTGCGTCGATCGGATTCCCCTTCGCGTCCCGTAGGCCGTTGCCCACCATAGACCCGAGCCCTTTGTCCGGCGCCATCACGGACGGCGGCGGGCCGGCCCGAATCCGGTCGTCCCCTTCGAACGTGGTCCAGTCGGGGCCTTGGTCCACGAGGCTCTCGTCGACCACGAAGCCGCAGGTGTCGCACACGCGTTCGCCGCGGACCGGGTCGACGTACAGAGCAAAGCTGCCGCAGTTCGGGCAGCGGGTGGGATCCGAACCCGATGGCTCGGGCTGCAGCTCCCGCTTGAATCTCACGTCGCTTGCGTTCGTCGATGTAAACTGGCTCATTGCGTCACCTCGCGAGGAACCGAATTCATGACCCAGCGGGTCGCCCACCGCTCCAGGTCCCGGACCGCCTCGAAGAGCGCCGCGCCTTTCGGCGACAGGCGGTACTCGACCGCGACCGGCCGGTCCAGATGGACCTTCCGCTCCGCGATCCCGACCTCCTCGAGTTCCTTCAACGTCTTCGCGAGCGAGCTCTGGCACATGCCCGTCGCCACGCGCAACTCGTTGAAGCGTTTCGGTCCGGAGAGGAGGCTGTGGAGGACCGTGAGCTTGAGCTCGGAGCCGATCACCTCGAAGGCGACCATCGCTCCGCAGCCGGGGCCCTCGCAGGGGCTTTCCTTCTCCGCCATGACTTCGCATCCTTGCACCATATAATGTGCGTCCGGGATATAAGTAGTTTCGTTTCCGTACCACGTTTCGGGTAAGAACCTAGTGCGACTTGGAAACGGGTTAGGATCCACCCGCTGCAAATCGCCGGTCGGAGACGCACACCTTCGGAGCGCGTCTTTCGCGGCTGACCGGAACCTTCGGGCGGGCGAAAGGAGCGACTTCCATCGAACCCTTGTCCTTGGAAGCGCCGGAGCCTTTTGTCCTCACGTCGAAGCCGCGGCAACCTTATCATCGCCTTCCGAGTTGGCCCTGAAAAACAGAGCTCGGAGCATTGGATGCGGGAGAATTGACGCGATGACGAAACGGGGAGGCGCCGACGCGGGACGGCAGGCGATTCCGCAGACCATGAACGCGGCGGCGATCGATGAATTCGGTCCCCCCGCGGTGCTCGCGCTCCATCGACTCCCGGTGCCCAAACCAGGCCCTCGGGAGGTCCTCATCGCGCTGGCCTCGGCCGGCGTCGGCAGCTGGGACGGACTTGTCCGGGACGGATCGTGGCGCCCCTGGGGACCGAATCCCCAGTTCCCGATCATACCCGGCACGGACGGCGCGGGCGTCGTCGCCGCGACCGGTGCCGACGTCCGGGGCGTGCGCGCCGGGGACCGGGTGTGGGCGTGCCATTACTCGAATCCGAAAGGAGGGTTCTACGCGGAGTACGTCGCAGTGGACGCCGGCAGTGTGGGTCGGGCGCCGGAGCACCTCACGCTCTTGGAGGCCGGGGCCGCGCCGACGACGGGACTGACGGCCCTCCAGGGAATCGACAATGCGTTGCACCCGCGTCGAGGAGAGACCATCTTGATCTTCGGGGCGTCCGGGGGAGTCGGCTCCCTCGCCGTGCAGTTCGCAGCGCTCCGCGGCGCCCGCGTGCTCGGGACGGCCTCCACGCCAGACGCCGCCACGCTCGTCCGAGGGCTCGGAGTCGCCGAGGTGATCGATGCGCGCCGCCCGGAGGAGGTTGGCCGCTTGAAAGAACTCGCTCCCGATGGACTCGATGCGGTCCTCGCCCTTGCCGGAGGGGAGGGGCTCGAGGGATGCATCGACTTCGTTCGCGCGAACGGTCGCGTCGCCTATCCGAATGGCATCGAGCCGGAGCCGCGTCAACGGGCGAACCCCCGATTGGTCGCGTACGACGGCGAGTACGGTCCCAAGGAGTTCGACGCGCTGTCGCAGGCGGCTGCCGAGTCTCGACTTCGGGTCCCCATCGCGGCAACGTATCCTCTCGATCGAGCGGCAGAGGCTCACACTCGGGTGGAGCAGGGCCGCCTCCTCGGCCGGGTCGCACTCCGCATCCGCGGGGAACCCCCAAAGGCGCGAAGCGGCTGAGCGGGGTGCCGACGGCCGTCATGGCCATCGGGTGATGACGACCTTGCTTTCCGTGAAGAACCGGATCGCATCGCGGCTCTGTGGATGGAGGTCCCCGAAGAACGAGTCCTTCATCCCGCCGAACGGGAAGTAGGCCATCGGGGCCGCGACCCCGACGTTGATGCCGATGTTCCCGGCCCGGACGCCGCGGCGGAAGTCCCGGGCGTGCTTCCCACTCGACGTGTAGATCGTCGCGGCGTTCCCGTACGGGCTCGCGTTCATCACGTCGATTGCCTCCTCCAGGGCGTCGACCGCCAAGAGGTTCGCGACGGGCCCGAAGATCTCCTGTCGGGCGACGCTCATGTCAGGCCGGACGTCATCGAGGATCGTCGGGCCGACGAAGTAACCGTCATAACCGGGCACCTGGACGGTCCGTCCGTCCAGGGCGACCTTGGCGCCTTCTTGCTCCCCTCGATCGATGAAGTCCACCACCCGGTCGCGGTGAGCCTCGGAAATCACAGGGCCCATTTGGACCGTCTCGTCCAAGCCGTACCCGACCTTCAACGCGGCGGCGGCACTCGAGAAGGCGTGACGAAGCTTCTCGTGCACGTCGCCCACGCCAACGACGACGGAACCGGCGAGGCAACGCTCTCCCGCGCAACCGTAGCAGGAGGAGACCATGTTCGAGACGATCTTGTCGAGTTTTGCGTCCCCCATGACCACGAGGACGTTCTTCGCGCCGCCTCCGGCTTGGACGCGCTTCCCCGAGGCGGCGGCTTTTGCGTAGATCTGCGTCGCGACAGCGCTCGAGCCGACGAAAGAGACGCCGGCGATGCCCGGATGTTCGAGGATTGCGCCGACGGTGTCCTTCGCCCCATGAACCAGGTTCACGACGCCGGCCGGGAAGCCTGCCCTTTGGACGAGATCCATCACGAGCTGCATCGCGGTCGGATCCTGCTCCGACGGCTTCGCGATCCAGCAGTTCCCTGTCGCGACGGCGTACGGCCAGAACCAGAACTGTACCATGACGGGGAAGTTGAATGGGCTGATTCCGGCGAATACCCCGAGCGGCTGGTAGAGGACTTCCTCGTCAATCCCGGCGCCGGCCCCGTCTTCCAGGTTGTATCCCATCATGAGGCTCGGGATGCCCGCGGCGACCTCGACGTTCTCGATCGCCCGCCGGACCTCGCCCCGCGCCTCGTCGATCGTCTTGCCCATGTCCTGCACGACGACCCGCGAGAGGTCCTCGAAATGCCGTTCCATCAGGTCCCGTAGCGTGAAGAAGTACCGCGCGCGGTTGAGGGGAGGCGTTTCCCGCCACACATCCCACGCCCGAAGCGCTTCCTGCACCGCGACGTCGACGTCTTCTTTCGTCGAGAGCGGGACCCGGGCGATGACGCGGCCGGTCGCGGGGTTCGTATCCTCGATCCACTCGGTCGCGTGCGGTGTGCGCCACGCTCCGCCGACATAGTTCTGCAGGTCCCCGTAGTGGGACTTGACTTCCGGCAGCAGCTTGGTCGCGCGGACCATCTCCACCTCAGGACGCTTTCCCGGCGAGAGCCAGATCGAGGCTGTCTTCGAGCAGGTCGAGCGCCTTCGCCATCAACGGCAGCGGGATGTTGATCGGCGGGAGCAAGCGGACGCAGTTGTTGAAGAACCCCGCGGTCAGGAGCAGGAGGCCGTTCTTGAGGCCAGCGAGCTGAACGGCCCGCGCGAGTTCGACGTCCGGCTCTTTCGTCCGGCGGTCCTTGACGAACTCGAGCGCCCACATCGCGCCGATGCCGCGGACCTCACCCACGCGGTCGTGGCCTTCGAAGATCTCGTCCAACCGTTTCCGGATGAGCGACTCCAGCCGCTTCGTCTTGGGGAGTGCCTTCTGAATCACGTCGATCGCTTCGAGCGCCGCCGCACAGACGATGGGATTGCCGCCGAACGTCCCGCCCAGGCTCCCGGGTCCCGGTCGGTCCATGACCGCGGGCTTCCCCGTCACCCCGCCGAACGGCAATCCGCCTCCGACGGCCTTGCCGCTCACGAGGATGTCCGGCACCGTGTTCCAGTTCTCGATCGCCCACAGCTTCCCGGTGCGACCCATCCCCGCCTGCACCTCGTCGTCCACGAGGACGATGCCGTGGGCGTCGCACAGCTTGCGGAGGAGCGGGAAGAACTCCTTGGGCGGGACGATCATCCCGCCTTCGCCCTGGACCGGCTCCGCGAGGATCGCGGCGACGCGGCCCGCGACTTCCGTCTGGTTGATGAGCCGCTCGATTTCCTCGACGCGGGCCTTCGCGCACTCCGCGGGCGGGAGCCCCGCCGGGTCGCGGTACGGGTATGCGTAGTCCGCGAGGATCACCTCACGGACGAGCGGACCGAATCCTTCGCGGTACGGTTTGTCCTTCCCCGTGAGGCTGATGTCGAGGAGCGTGCGTCCGTGGAATGCGGTCTTGAAGGAGACGAGCCACGCCCGCTTCGTCGCGGCACGCGAGATCTTGACGGCGTTCTCGATCGCCTCGGACCCGGAGTTGAGGAAGATCGACTTCGTCAGGCCCGGCGGACAGATCTCCGCCATGCGCGCCGCCAGGTCGGTGTACGGCCCGTAGGTCGCCACCATGAAAGAGATGTGCGTCAGCCGATCCAGTTCGTCTTTCGCGGCACGAATGACCGAAGGTGGACGGTGGCCCGCGGTCTGGACGCCGATCCCGCCTCCCAGGTCGACGTAGACATTGCCATCGGCGTCTTGGACGAAGGGACCTTCCGCGAATGTGACGTCGATGGGAAGGGCGACCTTGACGGCGTTCGTGATGAACTTCTCTTTCCGCGCCATCGCGGCTTTCGACTTCGGTCCGGGTGGGACCGAAACGATCTTCGGCCCGCGCAGCTCCTTCCTCGTGCGTTTCGCCATGGTAACGTGGCTCGTGCGAGACCTGTGTGGCTCTGGCTCGCCCTAGCGGAGAGGGATGGGACGAATAGAATATAGGCTTTCTATGGCAGCCGGCGTCAGATCAGCCCGTCGCCTCGACGAGTCGCGCCTCCCGGAGGGCACGGAGATGTTTCTCCCAGGCGGACCGGCCCCAGAAGTAGTACACGACGAGGACGAAGACGATGGTGGGCAACGCAGCGGAAATCGTTTCCCGGAGCGCCGGGAAGCCGAACGCGATGATCCAATACAGAGCGGTTCCGCTGAGGAGGGTCACGACCGCGGGCCAGTTCCATCCGCCGCGGTACCAGTAGTGGCCGCCATCCTGTGCGAAGAGGTCGTCCGAGTAGCGCCGCGCCTTGACGAGGAAGTAGTCGACGAGCGTGAGAGTCCACAGAGGCACGACGATTGCTCCAAGGAAGTCGAGGAAGAAGATGTACGTGAAGACGAAGTTCGTCTCGAAGAGCGGAAGGAGCGCGAGCGGGACGACGATCAAAGCGGACAGGAGAAGGAGCCTCCGCATCGACGTCTTCCATCGGGTCGCGATGTTCGTGATGCCGAGCGCGGATGCGTAGATGTTTCCCGCGTTCGTGGAAATGGTCGCGAACAGGATGATCAGATACGCCCCGAGGCCGAACCCGAGCTGGGTGGCCTTGTAACTCGGGTCCGAAATCGCCGCGAAGTTGACGGAGCCGGCGGGCGCGGTCACCAGGAATGCGACCGTCATCAAGGCGCCGACCGAGAAGAACCAGTACTGCGCCAGGGACGCGCCCGCGAACGGACCCCACGTCCCGGCTTTCTTGGATCGCGCGAAACGGCTGAAGTCGCCGATGAACTCCCACGTCCAGTTGTACGCGATGAGCAGGTCGAGCAGGAGCGGGAACGTGAGGGTGTACGTGAATCCGCTTCCGAGGGCCCCAGCCGTGAACGTAAACGAGAGAGGGCGCGCGGGCCGCCAGGCCCAGAGCTGTCCGAAGTCGAAGTCCTTCAACACGATATACGACGCGTATGCGCCCAAGGCGACGAGCGCGACCGTGGAGACCCAGTTCAGATATCGAATCGCCCGGTGACCCGCGGTCGCGAAGAACCCTTGCAGAAAGCAGATGAGGAGAATCGACGGGATGAGATAGTAATTGATCGGGGAGCCCGCGGGGGTGTGGAACGCATCGGGCCAGCCGAGGGTCAAGTTGAAAATGAACGATGCGGAGATCGCGGCGATGAAGACATTCACCGCGGCCCAACCGTACCCGAAAAACAGGTAGAAGACGGAGGGCAGTTTGCTCCCCCGCAGGCCGAACGCGGGTCGGAGCAGGGACACGGAGGACGCTCCCTTGTCCGCCGCGATGTAGCCGATGAGGGCCCACGGGATGAACGTGAGCGTGGAGACGAGGAAGATCAGCGCGAACGCGCCGGGGAGCCCGTACGCGCCGGTCATGTAGCCGCCGTACAGCCACGCCGCCGGCAACGAAGCGGCGGCGAACCAGAGAGCGAACTGATCCCACCCGCTAAAGGCGCGGGCCTCGGTCGGTACCTGGTCGGTCGCCTTGTACTCGGCGACGATGACGTCGAGGCCCCTGAAAACCTTCACGCGCGCGACGCATTCCGCAGGGCTATTTGAGGATTCTGACCGGAGGGAACTCAGGTGATGAACGACGGCCAGCACTGTAGCCCACTTCTCATTCCTCCCGAGTCCGGATTTTCACATTCAGGCATCTCCCTCAATGACTTTGACGCCCTCCTCCTCGCTAGAGAGGAGTGTGCTCGCACACCGAGCCCTCGTCTTTCCTGTTACGACGGAGGATCCTGGTCTTGGTTGGCTCCTAGCGGAATTCCGCCTCCTCGTGAACGAATCGATCCGGATCGCCCTGAGGGAAGACATCCGATCTCGCGCGCGACTCACTCGGGCTGCATACGCGGACCTCAGCGCGCGCCACGCGGTGCACAAGCAGTACATCCCCTCCGCGTTCGAGGTCGCCCTCGCCATCTTGAAGGTGCATCGGCGCAGAATCAGGAAGGGAAAGCGGTCCTCCACCCCGTTCCTTCGTCGACTCATGTTGAAGGCGGAGAACCAGTCCTATTGGCTCGACCGGGAGACCGGACGAATCGGAATCCCGATCCGGGAGACGGAAGGAGTTCAGCTGCACTTTGCCGCTCTCCGAGTGGCACCGTTCGATTCTCGGCGACTCGTCGTGGGGCCTCGGATCCCTCACGGTTGTCCCGGGGAAGGTTATCGTCGTCCTGAGGAAGGAGGCGCCGAAGCCGCACGAGCCCCACGGCGCGATGCATCCAGGAGATCCACTTTCGACGCCGACGGAGACTCGCCCGCAAGAAGGCCTTCGATAGGAGGGTCGCTCGACGGCTCCTCGACCGCGAGGGTCGGAGGGAACGGCAACGCGTCCGCCAGCGGCTCCATCGGGTCTCCAAGGGCCTCGTGCGACTCGCGACCGAGGCGCGGGCCGCGATTGTCTTGGAGGACCTCACCCTCCACCGTGCGGGAGGCGTTTCCCGTCGGATGAACCGCTGCCTCTCCTCCTGGCCTCGTTCTATGATCCGTCGTCAGATCGAGTACAAAGCCGCCCTCGAAGGTGTGCCAATCATCAAAGTGAACCCCGCGTGGACCAGCAAGACCTGCCCAGTGTGTGGCGCCCGGCGCCGAGATAGGGTGGGCAAGGTGTTCGTGTGTTTGATGTGCGACTGGGAGATGGACCGGCAGATCAACGCAGGCCTGAACATCCTGAAAACCGCCTTGGCCTCGAACGAGGCCTTGGCAAGGGCGGTACGGTTCCAGCCCGGTGCCCTCCGCCGTGATGTGGTGATTCCCCTCTACGACCTGTCGGCGTTGCCGACAGGCGCAAGGGAGGAGCCGAGCGGAGTGGAGTCGCAGACGGGGATGATTCCATCACCCGATTTGTGACAGAACCTGACCGAAGGCTCAGCCCGCCGCCGCCGACGAGACCGTAGGGAATTCAATCGGCAAAGCGGCGTGCGGATCCCGTCGAGGGAAGTCCTTCACATAGGCGCCGTAGTACGGCACGCGGTTCGCGACGACCTGTCGGAAGGCCTGCCGCAGGCCATCGTCATCCAAGCTGCGCGTCGGAATCAGGTCGTCGTTGCGGTTCAGGCACCCTTTCAGTTCCCCCTGGTGCGTCACGCGGATCCGGTGGCAGTTCATGCAGAACTCCGCGTTGTACACCGGGTCGACGACCTCGACCTCGGCGCCGTTGAAGAGGTAGATCCGCCGGTGGTGCATCTCGCGGACGAGGACCTTGTCGGCGCGGTCCTCGAGCCATTTCTTGAGGGCGTCAATGTCGACCATCCAATCCTGTTGACCGACGAGCTCCGGCATGAACTGGATGAGCTGGAGCTTGAGCCCGTCGCCGTCGGAGATGTACTCGATCATCCGCGGGATGTGCGGGAGCGTCTGTTTGAACACGACCATGTTGAGCTTGACGGGCTTCAGGCCCACTCGGAGCGCTTCCTGAATGCCACGCAGGACCGGCGCGAGCTCGCCTTTGCGGATGTCTCGGAAGGCCGCGGGATCGAGCGAATCGATCGAAACATTGACGCGTTTCAGACCCGCGTCCCGAAGAGCCTCCGCGCGTTTCGCGAGCATCGAGCCGTTCGTCGTCATCGAGACGTCTGGAAGTTGGCGGACCGAACGATCGATGATCTGTTCCATATCCAGCCGGATGAGCGGTTCGCCGCCCGTGAATTTCACCGAGCGGATCCCAAACTCGCGGGCGACGCGCAGGAGCCGCTCGATCTCGGCCACGGACATCTCGTCCTCGTGGGGCATCCGCGGCTTCAGGATCGGACCGAGGCCTTCGTCGTGGCAATAGATGCATCCGAAATTACATCGCTTCGTTACGCTGACACGGATGTCCGTGACTTCGCGTCCGAATGCGTCGACGAGCATGAGCCCTCATAGGAAGGTGGAGTCGCGGTAAAAAGATGGTGCCGACATCGAAGGAGTTCGCTCGGGGCCAGCTCCGATGCGTCCCGTCACAATGTTGCGCTCCTCCGCTTCCGAATGTTTTTATAGGAGGGTCTCGTAAGCGTAATCAGCCCACAACGTCTGAATTCGACTGGACACGGTTTTTCCGGCCTTTGCGACTCTGGCGTCTTGTGTCGGCAGAAGTGAGAACATGGAAGACAAGGCAATGACGAAAGTCAAAGACTTGACCCCCGCCTCCAAGCAAGTGAATGTCTTGGTCAAGGTGGTCAGTCTGAGTGAAGAGAGAGAGATCACGTCGAAATTCGGCGAAGCGAGAAAGCTCGTCGAAGCGACGGTTGGCGACGAGACCGGGACCGTCCTCCTGACCCTCTGGAACGACCAGATCGGGAGTGTCCACAAGGACGAGACGCTCCTCATCGACAACGGCTACGTTACCCTCGTGCGCGGGCACATCCGACTGAACGTCGGGAAGTACGGCACGATGGCGAAGTCGGAGCAGATGATCGAGAACGTCAACACGGCGCTCGATGTCAGCGCAGTCGAATACGAGCGCGAGCCGCGCTACCGGAGCGGTGGCTACAGCGGCGAGCGACGTGAGCGAAGCACTGGCGGAGACCGGCAGTTCGAGTTCGGGACCTTCAGCGGCAACCGCAGCGGTGGCGGCAGCGGCAGCGGCGGCCGCGACCGGGACCGACGGGACCGCGGGCGACGCCGGTACTGATTGACCTTCACCATTTCCCTGGCCCTCGGGCCAGGACTTTTCATTTTTCTGGCTAAGCAGCGGAATCGCTGCTCGTTTCTAGGTCAGCGACCCGCAGGAATCTACGCGAATCGGATCAGCGGCGTCGTGGAGGTCGTCGGCTTTCGGGCCGCTCCGGCATCTGGTAGATCCGCTCGGGCTGGCGAACCGCGAGCCGGCCGTTCCAGAACGCCCGCGCGTTTTCTTCCGTCACCTCGACGTGAAGCACATCGAGCTTCGCCTTCATGAGGTTCCGGAACTTCGCTCGCTTCGATTTGTTCTCTTCGTTCCACATCCGCGTGAACTGCTGATCCTTGTCGTCGGCCATCGTCGCCACCGCCTCAACGCTCGATGAGAACGCGGGCCAAAGCCGAACGGGCCGACTCGGTTCGTCACGGGAATTGGAGGACGTCCGTCGCGAGGAACCGCGCGCTCATAAGGCTTTTCTTCCGACGTCGCGAGGATCGGCCGGTCTCAATACGTGAACGTGACGATCAGATCGTCAGCGACCGATTCGATCCGATAGGCGGTGAGGGGGAACTTCGCGGGCAGTTCCTTCGGCTGGCCCGTCTGGAGATCCCACGAACCGTTGCAATCCTTGCACGTAATCAAGAGCTTCTCGCGGTCCACAAGGCCGTCGGTGAGCATCGCCCACTTGTACGTGCACGCGGCATCGACGCAAAAGAAGCGGTCACCCAATCGCACGACGAGGATGTCGTACCCCATGATCTCGAAGTGCTTCTTCCCGCCGTCCGGGACGTCGTCGGTCTTGCACAGATTGACGTCCGTGTCCATTGGGCGGGGCGAACCTCCCCCGGGCCTTAAGAGTTTGGAACCTCACGCGGCCTTCCGACGGAGGAGGAATGCGAAGCGGCGACGCAGCAGGTTGGACGCGGGAGCGGGCGGCGGCGTGGACGACACTCGCAGGACGATGCCGTCCACCCCTTGGATGTAGACTCTGGACTCGGCCGAGAGCGTCTCGTCCGCCGTCGCCTGCCAGAGTTCCCCGCGGTGCCGCACGTAGCCCTTTTCCCCGGGACGCAGGCCCTCGACTACGGTCGCGGGCTGCCCAACCATCTCCCCGACGATCGGAGCACGGTGCCGGACCTGCTGCACCTTGTACATCGCGAACAACAGGAATCCGCCGAAGAGACCCGTCGGGATGAGGAACGACGCGAGGAAGAAAATCTGGTAATCCGGCGAGACGACGAACCGCGGCGGTCGCAACGGTGCGAGGAACGCCGCTGCCAAGACGATCGCGATGATCCCGCCGATTCCGAACACGGCGAATCCGGGCGTCTTGATCTCGATGATGATCAGGATGACGCCGACGATGAACAGCAGGAGGGCGATCGGGTCGACGCTGAATCCGAGGCCGATGAGGGCCAGCAGGAGGATGATGATCCCGGCGATCTCGGCCCCGTGGCCCGGCGCGGAGATGCCGAAGATCACGAGATAGATCCCGAGGATCAGCAGGAGCGACGCGACGAGTGGGTCCGACAGGATCTCGAGGAGTCGCACCCGTGCGGACGAACTGAACGTCACGATCTCGGCGCCTGCGGTGTGGAGGGTGAAGTCCTTGTACACGGTCGCGTTGCTCTGCACGACCACCCGGCGTCCGTCCGCCAGGGTCGCAAATTCCTGCGGACTCGCGGCGACCAGCTCCGTCGCACGGAGGCTCTGCGCCTGCGTCGCGTTGAGGTTCAGGTTGTCGATCACGAACCGCGCCGCGAGGTCCGTGCTGCGGTTGTGGAGAGCGAGCTCCTCATAGATCGCCGTCACGACCGCGTTGATGATCTTCGGGTCCGTGACCGGCACGATGCCGCCCGGACCGACCTCCACGGGCTGCACCGACCCGATCGTCGTGCCGGGGGCCATCGCCGCGAGGTCCGTCGACACAAGCAAGATCGTCCCCGCACTCCAAGCATGCGCGCCGACCGGTCCGACCCATCCGAGAATCGGCACGTCGCGGGCGTTGTTGAACATCTCCGCGATCGCGACGGTCTCGGCGAGCCCGCCACCGGGCGTGTCGAAGCGGATCATGAGGGCCGCATAGCCTCCGCCGCGGGCCTCGTCGATCGCCTCTTGGAGATAGTCCACCGTGGAACGGTCGATCGCG
>VBMB01000147.1 GCA_005878525.1 Methanobacteriota archaeon | reverse complement strand
AATAGGTTGCCCGACGGTTCCCGGATGGGATGCCCGGTGAGCCGAGCGATCCGGCGCTAAACTGTCTCGCCAGGCCAACTCGCTAATTGTATCGTTCCTCTCAGAATTCTGCGGATGTGGACAGCGGCTTTCAAACTCTCGCCCGCAGCCTAGGGTCGCTCCAGATATGCCTCTTGGCGGGGGAGATCGGCAATCAGTTTCCAGCCCGACATCCGAAGAAAGTCTCTTCCCAGAAGGCTGACTGAGGGTCCCGACCGCCAGTGGGTCGTCTTCCTGCGCGACGGCCGGTACGCGAGGATTCCATCAGGAAGCTCGACGGTTTCCAGCGTGTTACCCTCGAAACGGACGTGGAGGAAACATGGCTCCTTGAGGTGCTTCACGTCGGCTGCACCCCCGAAGCCGAATATGGGCTTCGACGAGCTTGGGAGCTCCTCGACCTTGATCCCAGCTTTCGCAGCGTCCTCCCAGCCGAGATATGATGAGCTGGACCCGGTGTCAATGAGGAAATTATAGGTCTGCGTGATGTGTCGCATGGGACAGGTGAATTGCGCGACTACTTCGATTCCCCTCTCGCTTAGGACAAGGCGGGACCGCATCGGGGCGCCCTCTTGGGCCTAAAGAAGCCAAAGATACTCGAGCGCCGTAACGTACTCGATGGTGACTGACCCAGGGTCGGTAAGCCTTCGCACACGTGCGAGAAGCTTTTCAAAGTCCTTGTCAGAATCGATTACCTTCCGACCTCTAACAGCGATGTATCGATCACCGAACTTCCTGCGAAGCGAGGGAAGGGACTTGTTAATCCACTCTTGGTTGACTTGCTCCCGGTTGATTGCCTCGAGCGCCTCTGACTGATTCACCATCATCCAAGTCAACTCAACTGAGGGTACAGGAAAAGCCTTGCGATGCAGTTATCATGCATCAGGTCGCTCACAGCCCGGGCTACCCTCCGGAGTGCCAAAGAACGACCGAGAGGTTATGAACTTTCTCCCAGCGAAAACGGGTTCCTTCTGAGCTGGCTGACGCATTCAGAGATGATAGTCTAGTAGCTGCAGGCCAAGGGCTCACCGACACCACCAGGGCCCTTACTTTACACATCTTTACATGAGCTTACGGAGGCTTGTAAACATCCTGTTCGGGTAGTCGAGGCGGTGGCGGTCGGCATCCAACGCGAGGGGATACCTTGGGTGGAAAGGTCCAGAGATGGTCGAACCCGTATCCGCCCAAGCGAAGCGAACTCAGTCGGAGCCCGCGTCCTCGGTCTCGTTCCCGTGGTCTTCGCCGGTCTGGCCCGACCGCTCCTGGGCCCAGGCGGGCATCTCGCCGGTCCGGAGCACGATCGCGTTCCCGCCGTTGATCCACACCGTGAACGCCTCGATCTCGTGTCCATCGTCGAGCCTCCCTTCGACCTTCAACGTGTCATTCACGTGGATCGTTAGGAAGTGCTGCTCGGCCCACCACCACGGCGGCGCGAGCTCGACGCTGTAGTTCGTCCCGTTCGCCGCGGTCAGCGTGACTTCGACACTCTCGTTGAAATGAGGATTCCATTCCACGGCGGTCACGGTCCCTTCGACCGTCACCAGATGCTCCGGCGATTCCGTGTCCATCGCATGCAGGGCGACACCGGCCCCGACCGAGGTCACGAGGGCGAGCGCGAGAACCGCGTACACAGCGTTCGACATTCTGCTCCTCCACTTCGGTCGACGTTCGGCGCCGGGTTAAGGCTTCTTGAACGGTCGTCGAAATCAGAATGGGAGGACAATCTGCGCGACGAGCCTCCGTACGACACGCCACATCGCACTTGCAGAGTGATGGTGACCATAAGGCCGGGGCGGGCGAGCCGATCGAATCTCCGCCTCACACGCGGTCCCAAACGTGGTTCTCCGAGTCGTCCCACAAGTCCCTCAGAGCGTCTTCCGTGCCCCGGAGCAGCGGGGCGAACTCGTCGTTCAAAATCCCTTCGACGTCGGCTTTCTTGCGTAGGACGAGGGCGTCTCCTGATTCGAGAAGCACAAGGTCCGTACCTCGACCGAGCCGATGCCTCAGACGAACTTCCTTCGGAATCACAATCTGGCCCTTACTCGACACTCTCACGACATGCACAAGTGGGTAGCACGGGACGTACTTCTCAAGCCCTGCCCCGCCCCGTCCGTCGGCTTAGAATGTCAGGACGACGAACGAGACGCTCTCCAGATAGAAACGGCCACACCGAACCCGCCGAGGTTTAATATCGAAGCCGGTTAATCCCTCGAGAGAAACGCGGGGGAGTGCGCGATCCAGCGTTCTGAACGGACGATCATCAGCATGCGAGCCGCAGGGTTCGTGCTTGCCGGCGTCCTCGTCGTTCTGGTCCTCGGGGTCTCGGCGCCGAGCGTCCGAGCCGCGGGACCGACCCTCAGGATCGTTTCTCCCGCGGACCACGCCGTGATCGGGAACGGTTCCTCCGTCCCGGTGATCTTTGTCGTGTCCGACTTCAACCTCACCCCGCCCGGGACCGGAGGCCCGGGGCCGTCGCAGACCGAGGGTCACGTGGACGTCTACGTCGACGGGGTGCTCACGGTGGCCACGAGCCAGGAGACCATCGAGCTCCCGCTTGCATCGGGCACGTACACGATCTTGTTGCGCCTCGTCTCTGACAACGAGACCTTCCTGAATCCGGACGTGACGTCCTCGATCTCGGTCACCGTGACGCAAGGGCCTGCCGCCGGAACACCCCGGATTCACATCACCTACGTCGAGATCACGTATCCCACCGCAGGACTTGTGCTGGGGCGCGACGTCACGATCTCGTTCAACGTCACCGATTTCGCGCTCGTGCCCCCGGGGCGTGGGGCGTCCGTCCCGAACGAGGGGCACGTCGCCGTCTTCCTGAACGGAGTCTACTACATGGCCGTGATGTCCTTCAGACCCATCCCCTTCTCCGACTTGGTCGACGGAGACTACAACGTCACGGTTCAACTCGTGAACGACGGTGGCCGGCCGTTGACACCGGACGCATCCGACTCGGTCAACTTCCGAATCCAGTTCGCCGCGATCGTCGACATCAACCCGTATCTCCAGATCACGCAGATTATCCTGGCGGGCGCGATCTTCGTCGTATTGTTCTACCGAGGCTGGGGCCGCAACGTGTTCGCGATGCTCTCGGCCCGGATCGGGAGGAAGAACGCGTGAGGCCGCAGAAGTGCGCGACAACGCCGCCCGCGAGGGCGCGTCGCGGCTCGAGCATGGTGGCCGTGGTCGTGCTGACCAGCCTCCTGCTCGCTTCGATCGTGAGTTCGCCGGCGTCTGCGGCGGCGCCGTCCTTGACGATCGTCTCCCCGACCGACGGAGCCCTGATCGCGAACGGCACTCGCGCCCTCGTCCAGTTCCTCGTGTCGAACTTCGCATTCGTTCAGCCGGGGCGCGTGGGACAGACCGGGTCCCCGAACGAAGGTCACGCCAACGTGTTCCTCGACGCGCAGGCCGTGCGACTCCTCACCGACGTCGAGCCGTTCTCCCTCTCGTTGACCTCCGGCCCCCACACGATCCGAATCCAGCTCGTCGCGGACAACGGCACCTCGCTGAATCCAGATGTGAGCGCGTCCGTGCACGTGGTGGCGACCCAGGGACCGGGTGCGGGCGTCCCTCGGATCACAATCCTTTCACCGACGCGGCTCGAATCGACGGGCCACGGGATCTACGTATCGTACCGAATCGAGAATTTCACGTTGGTGGAACCGCGAGGCCAACCGAACGCCCCGAACGAAGGTCACGTGCAGCTGTTGGTCGAGAGCCACGTCGTGATGGAGGTGATTCAATCTGAGCCGGTCCTCCTCGTGTCGTTGCCGGAGGGGGACATCACAATCGGAGCGCGGCTCGTGAACAACGACAATACTCCGTTGAATCCCGATGCGATCTCGAACGTGCCGATTCACGTCGTCGCGTCCTCGGCCGTCAGCCTGCCGCTGGTCTCCAATGGGGGAGTCGCGCTCCTCCTGGCCTTTATCCTGGTCGTCCTCGTCCTGCGCCGCCGAAAGGTTGTGGGCCGGCCTCCAAACGGTCGCGGGGGGAATTCCTAACGTGAACGCGCGGATCCTCGCCTTCCTCCTTGGGACGGTCGGGATGCTCATCGTCTCGGGCATCGCCGCACCGAACGTCCGCGCGGCTCCGGCTCCCACCTTGTCGATCGTCTCGCCGAGTCCGAATGAGGTGATTGGCAACGGCGGTCCGGTCGTCGTCGTCTTCGCGGTGACGAACTTCAATCTCACAGATCCGGGGAGCGGAACGTCCTCGCCCGACTCCGGCCACGTCAACGTCTTCGCGGATGATGAGTGGACCTCGACGGCGAGCGTCAACACGATCGTCCTCGCGCTTCCCTCCGGGGAGCACACGATCCGGTTGCAGCTGGTCATGGACAACGGGTCTGCCCTGAATCCGGACGTCAACGCGTCCGTCGCGGTAACGGTGACGCAAGGACCCTCGGGCGGCACGCCGGGCCTCTCGATTTCCTACCCCCGCGAGGGCGCGCTCGTCGGGACCGATTCGACGATTTCCTTCCGGGTCACGAATTTTGTCTTGGTCCCGCCTGGAGGGCCCGGGGGCGTCCCGAATGAAGGCCATGTCCGCGTACTCCTCGATCGTGCGTACTACGCGGATCTAGTGGACGTCGCGCCGTTGCATCTGAACCTGAAAGACGGTCCCCATAACGTCACGCTCCAACTCGT
>VBMB01000135.1 GCA_005878525.1 Methanobacteriota archaeon | reverse complement strand
CCGAACTTGCGGCAGTAGTAGTCCTTCAGCGCTTCGACCTCGACGTTCGGCGGGCTCAGGGGGAGGCCCACGACGACGACCGCCGCGAGGACGTTGCCCTCGTAGTCGATGCCTTCGCTGAGCGATCCGCCCTGGACGGCGAACAAGACCGCGCCGCCTTCGCGGCGTGCGACGCGCAACGCCTCGATCGACCCGTCCCGTTGCCCCTTCGTCCACTCGGGTCGCTCGACCAAGATCCGCTTTCCGACGCGGAGCGCCAGGAACCGCGAGTGGGCCTCTTCGAGCAACTCGTACGACGGAAAGAACAGCGCCACGTTTCCCGGGACCGCGGCGGCGATTGCCGCGATCTGTCGCGCGATCCGGTCGTGCATCTGCGCGCTTCGCTTCGCGTACAACGTTGTGAGTTCCGGGTGGACGAGCAGGAGGCGGTTCGTCTTCGGGAACGGGGACCCGTAGGTCCGGATCATACGACGAGCGCGCTTGATCCCCAGGAGGTCGGCGTACATCTCAGCCGGATAGAGCGTGCCGGACATCAGTACGCTCGCGTGCACCCGGTCGAAGACGCGCTTGCTGATGACGCTCGGGTCCATCAGCCGGAACGCGAACTTCCCCTCATGGCCGGGGACGACCAACCGGAGGATGCCGACATCCTGCTCCCGCCACCGGGTGAGGAAGTCCGCGACCTCGGGCAACATCGAGGGGAGGCCGCGCCGGACCGCGTCTTCGCCGGCGAAGGCGACCATCTCGACGAAGTCCGTGTATCCGAGGGATCCGCCGCGGCCTTTTGCGAGCCCTTCCTCGACGAGGTCGAGGAGCTCTTCCTTCCGGGCCACGCGCTCGGACCGCACGACGAGCAAGAAATGCTCGATCGCCTTCGCGACTCCGACGAGCCGGTGGGCCACCTCCCCGTCGATCGAACGGGCTTCCTTCGCGGCCTTCAGGAGATCGTGGACCGACAGGTCGCCGCCCAGGTGGGCGCGGATCCGGTCCGGAAGGTTGTGGGCCTCGTCGACGATCAACACGAGGTCGTCCAGCGAGCGGCCGAGCCGCGGGAGGAAGCGCTCGAGGATCTCGCTGAACAGATAATTGTAATCGCACACGACCAGATTCGCCCTCGACGCCGCATCCATCGCGACTTTGTGCGGGCAGACGCCACACGCCCCGCTCGCCCGGACGAGCTCCTGCACGTGGAGCGTGCGTTGGAGGACCGCGGTGACGACCGCGGAGTTGTCCCGCGTGAAGAACCCGCACGTCCGCGACTTGACCTTGTGATCGCAGAACTCGTGGAACGCGCGGCCGTACGCGGGGGCGCCCTCCTGGAGACACATCGACTGCTTCGCGATCAGGTCGACCGTCGCGATCCGCGGTCCTTTCGCTTCGATCCTGCGGACCGTCTCGATCGCGATGCGATGCTGGCTCTGCCGCGACGTCAGGAACAGGACGAGCTTGTTCGCGCGGAGCGCGTACTCGAGAGACGCCACCAAGGCGACCGCGGTCTTGCCGATGCCGGTCGGCGCGTGGGCGAGGAGGTGCCGGCCGTCCGCGATCGCGATGCGGGCGTCCGCGAGGAAGTCCGACTGGCCCTCGCGAACTCGATCGAACGGCCATGGGATCGGGACGGCACTCGGGCGCACGGGGACGGGTGCCTCGAGCGTTTCCAAGTCGGACCTCCACAGGGGCGACGACGTCCCACGACCGGACGGTATGAAGGACTTCCGGAGGGAGAAGGCCGAAAGTACTCCGGTGGCTTTCGCCCCGAGATAATTACGAAACAGCGCTTAAGCCGGCTTGGGGAGCTTCTTTCCCTGTGCGGCGCCGATGTTTCGTCTGCGGGTTCCGGTCGGCAAGACCGGTGTGTCCGCGGTGCAACACGATCCTGCGACCCGATCAGGCGGTTTGCGCGACGTGCGGGAAGGCGTTCGAAGGCTGGATCGCGGCATGCGACGCGTGCGGCGCACCCATCAAGCGAGCTCGTGCGACGTTGGAGGAAGGAGACGCGTTCCGCAGCCTCGCCTCCGTCCCGGGCATTTCCGAGGAGCGGGCCAAGGCGCTCGCCGCGAAAGGCTTCCGGGACTTCGCCGATGTCGTCCGGCTCGCCTTGCCGGAGAGCGCGGTCCGACAGGGATTGCACCATACGATCGCTCGGAAAGTCCTACTCGCCGACCTCGTGCCGCGATCGCAGCGCGCGGTGAGCGGAGCCCGCTGCCCGATGTGCGGCGCGGCCTGGCTCGCGAACGCGACGCGTTGCGCATCGTGCGGCTCGACCTTCGGCCTCGGACTCGAGCCGGCCGCGATCGAACAAAGACTTCAGGAGATCACGGGCGACCTGGTGAACCTCGCGGAGGACGAAGATTTCCAAGGAATGCCGGAAGATGTCCGGAACGAGATCTTGCAGGCCTTTGGCGGCGTGACGCCCGACGACCTGGTGCGCGAGGAGTACGTCCGCCAGATCGAGGCGTGGCGGACGAAGGGCTTCGACGTCGCCCATGTCGAGCACCTCCTTGAAGAGGATCTCCCGAACTTCCGCGAGCGGAGCGCGAGACTCATCCGCCTCCAGGTCGCGAAGAAGGTCGACTCCGGGAAATATCGGTGTCCGCTATGCGAAGTCCGCCTCGACAGCACCGCCGAGGAGTGCGGCAACTGCGGCGCGCGGTTCTCGTGAGGCCAGGTTCTGTCACGGCTCGGGTGATGGAATCACCCCCGTCTGCGACTCCACTCCGCTCGGCTCCTCCCGTGCGCCCGTCGGCAACGCCGACAGGTCGTAGAGGGGACTCACCACATCACGGCGGAGGGCACCGGGCTGGAACCGTACAGCCCTTGCCAAAGCCTCGTTGGAGGCCAAGGCGGTCTTTAGGATGTTCAGGCCTGCGTTGATCTGACGATCCATTTCCCAGTCGCACAGCAGGCGCACGAACACCTTGCCCACCCTATCTCGGCGCCGAGCGCCACACACTGGGCAGGTCTTACTGGTCCATGCTGGGTTCACTTTGATCACAGGCACACCTTCGAGGGCGGCCTTGTACTCGATCTGACGGTGGATCTCACGGCGGGGCCAGGAGGAGAGGCGGCGGTTCATCCGACGGGAACGGCCTCCTGCACCGTGGAGAGTGAGCTCCTCCAAGACGATTGCGGCCCGCGCCTCGGTCGCGAAACGCACGAGGCCCTTGGAGACCCGATGGAGCCGCTGGCGCACGCGATGTCGTTCCCTCCGGCCCTCCCGGTCGAGAAGCCGCCGGGCGACCCTCCGATCGTGGGCCTTCTTGCGCGCGATCTTCCGTCGGCGTCGGAAGTGGATCTCCTGGATGCGACGCACGCCGTCGAACGATACGCGAAGCAGCCCCGCCGAATCGCCCGACGCATGAACCCCATCGAGGGAATCTTCGTTCGTGTCCAAGGCGATCGCGCCTTGGGGCTCGTACGGCTTCGGCGCCTCCTTCCTCAGGACGACGATAACCTTCCCCGGGACAACTGTGAGGGATGATCGGGATTCCGATTCGTCCGGTCTCCCGGTCGAGCCAATACGACTGGTTCTCCGCCTTCAGCATGAGGCGGCGCAAGAACGGGCTGGAGGATCGCTTTCCCTTCCATATCCGGCGCCGATGGGCCTTCAGGACGGACAAGGCGACCTCGAACGCCGAAGGGATGTATTGCTTGTACACCGCGTAGCGCGCGCCGAGGTCCTTGTACGCTGCCCGGGTAAGTCGAGCGCGAGATCGGATGTCTTCGCTCAGTGCGATTCGGATTGATTCGTTTACGAGGAGTCGGAACTCAGCGAGGAGCCAGTCGAGCGGGCGAGCGTCCCATGTTACACGGAACACGAGGGCCCGATGGGCAAGCACGCCCCTCCCAGGGGCGAGGCAGGCGTCAAGCTCGCTGGGGGAGATGCCCGAATGTGAAAATCTGGATTCGGAAGGACTGAGGAGTGGTCTCGAGTCTCCCGCCGTTCATCACCCGACTCGTTCCAGCACCGCGAGGCCACAATCCTAAATACGCAGGCATCGTGCCGGAACCGGATGCGAGGACCGCGTTCCGACTACGCAGCGCCTCCGATCTACATCTATCCGGACCGACCGAAGCGGGGGATCCGGTTCAGTCGGGTCGAGGTGTTCCAGCTCACGGTTGCCGTCCTCGCGCTCTCCGGCGCCTTCACGGTCCTCTTCATCCGGTATGACACGCCCGGCTTTGCAGCCCAGCCGGCCTTGTTCCTGGCCATCTACTTCCCGACCTCCCTCCTGGCGGTCGGAACCGGCGTGGGGTTGCACGAGGTCATGCACAAGGTCGTCGCTCAGCGCTACGGCCTCTGGGCCGAATTCCGGTACAACCTCCGGGGCCTCCTCCTCGCTTTCGTCTTTGCGTTCTTCGGTTTCATTTTCGGGGCCCCTGGAGCGACGTGGATTTCGGGCACGGTGACGTCCGAGCAGAACGGCCGGATCAGCGCGGCGGGGCCCATCACGAACCTCCTCGTCGGCGGCGCGTCCTTCGCGGCGCTGCGAATCTTGGGCCCGCTGCCCCCCATCACGCTGGCCTCGTTCGCGCTCCGGACGATGGTGTCGGAAGTCGCGATCGTCAACGTCGTCTTGGCCGGGTTCAACATGCTCCCCATCCTGCCCCTCGATGGCGCGAAGGTTTGGCATTGGAACAAAGGCGCGTACGTCGCCGTCGCGGGGATCGCCGCCATCCTCGTCGTCGCCGTGTTCACCGGAGCCTTCTCCATCTAGTGGCTCCGGTTTATGATGCTTGCGAGGTAGCCGGCGCCGAACCCGTTGTCGATGTTCACGACCGCGACACCGGGCGCACAAGCGTTCATCATTCCCAGGAGCGCCGCCATCCCGTCGAAGCTCGCGCCGTACCCCACGGACGTCGGCACCGCGATCACAGGGACGTCAACGAGCCCCGCGACGACGCTCGGTAGGGCGCCCTCCATCCCCGCGACCACGACGATCACTTTCGCCCCGCGTAAGAGCTCCCGCTGATCGATCACCCGGTGAACCCCCGCCACGCCGACATCGTACAGCCGGGTCACTTTGCACCCCATGAGTTCCGCGGTGACGCCGGCTTCCTCCGCGACCGGGATGTCGGACGTCCCTGCGGTCACGACGAGGACGGGCCCTCGATTCGCCTTCGGCGGCGTCCCAATCGAAACGATCGCGGCCCCTTCGTGGTACGTCACCCGCTTCCCGTCCAACGCCTTTCGCAGCCGCTGGTAGACGGAGCGGGTGGCGCGCGTCGCCAAGACGAGGTCATGGGACTCGCTCATCCGTTGTGCGATCTCGACAATCCGCTGCGGCGTCTTGCCAAGGCACAGGATGACCTCCGGATATCCGCGGCGGAGGTCGCGGTGCGAGTCGAGCTTCGCGAACCCGAGATCCTGGTACGGCAGATCCCGGAGGGCCTCCATCGCCTGGCCCACCGTGACCTTGCCCGCCTTCAGGTCCCGAAGAAGCGCCTGCACCCGACGCCGGTCCACGGCCCTCACCGAATCTGTTCCCACTTCTCGAGCTCGAGGACGGAGCTGAGGGTGCCGCCGCGTTTGATCTCCTCGCGGATCCGGTTCTCCCGTTCGAGCACGTCGAGGGCGCGGTTCGCCATCTCGACCGCCTCCTCGCGGGCCACGACGATCAACCCAGACTCATCCCCCACGATCCAATCGCCCGTGTGGACCTTCTGCCCGCCGCACTCGATCTCGCTCCCGATCTCCCCGAGGCCTTTCGGTTCTCCGGCATGCGGCGCCACGTGTCGGCTGAAGCACGGGAAGTTGAGCTCGAGGATCGTATCGAGGTCTCGCACCGCGCCGTCGATCACGACGCCAGCGACGCCCTTCACGAGGCACGAGTTCGAGGCGAGCTCGCCCCAGACCGCCGTCGGCCCACCGCCGACGTCGATCACGATCACGTCGCCGGACTTCGCGCGGTCGATCGCCTCGACGGGTTTCGCCCAGTCGCCGTCCGCGGTCTTGACGGTCAATGCCCGACCGACGAGCTTCGTGCCATGCTTGATCCGGGGCACGAGGCCTGTCATCACGCCGCGTTTCTGCATCGCATCCGCGAGGTTCGGCGTGGACACTTGGCGGAACGCTTCGCCCACATCGGCATCCGTGTACTTCTTGTAAAGGCCCGTCGGGATCGATTTTCTCTGGTGGATGGCCTTCTTGATGGTCCGCGTGGCCTCCGCGACGTTCTCGGCCTTGATGATCGCGCCGCCGACGATGACGATCGAGGCACCCGCCTTCAGCGCTTCGCCCACGGTCTCGGAGTTCAGGCCGCCCGCGACGGCGACGGGGATCGACGTCGCCGCGGCCACCGCCTTCAATTCCTGGAGCGGCGTGTGCGCAATCATCTGTTCGTCGATCGACACGTGCATGTTCAGATAATCCACGCCGAGCTTCTCGAGTTCCTTCGCCCGGGCCGGTTTGTCGGCCACACGCATCAGATCGACCATGATCTTCGAGCCGTACCGCCGGGCCGCGCGGACGGCCTCCAAGATCGTCGCGTCGTCGGTGACGCCCATGACCGTGATGACGTCGGCACCGGCCTTCGCCGCAATCTCCACCTCAAACGCACCCGTGTCCATCGTCTTGAGGTCTGCGACGATCGTCTTGCCGGGGAACGACTTCTTGAGTTGCCGGACGACCTCGATGCCTTCGGACTTGACGAGTGGCGTCCCGGCTTCGAGCCAGTCCGCGCCGCCCTCGACCGCCTCCTTCGCGGCGAGGAGCGCCCGCTTCAGATGCATGTGGTCCAAAGCGACCTGGAGGACCGGCTCCATGGACCGTGCTTACCTCGCCCTCATCTTAAAAACGTAACGACTCCCGCGGCGTCGCGACCCGTTTGACTGAGCGACCACTCCACCCAAAGGCGGAAAAGGAACGCTCGCCCTCGGCGCCCCCATGCGCGTGGGCGTTTTGGGAAGCAGCGATGTCGGTCAGGCACTGGGTCGCGGTTTTGCGGGCCGCGGACACGATGTGAAATTGGGCTCGCGGACTCCGAAGAGCGAGGCTCTCACGACGTGGCTGAAAGAGGTGAAAGGGAAAGCCTCCACCGGCACGTTCGAGGAGGCCGCACGACATGGTGAGACGATCGTGATTGCGACGCGCGGATTCGCGTTCGACGAGGTCGCGCGCCTCGCGGGGCCGAAGAACTTCGTGGGCAAAGTCGTCATCGACGTACAGAATGCGCTCGAGTTCTCCGGGGGACCGAACCCCGGCCTGTTCGTCGGGCTCAACGACTCTCTCGCCGAGCGAGTGCAGCGGGCGCTGCCCGGAGCGAAGGTCGTGAAAGCCTTCAACACGGTCCCCAACACGCAGATGGTCGACCCGAAGTTCGTCGGAGGCGCTCCGGAGATGCTGATCGCCGGGAACGATGCGGCCGCGAAGAAGCAGGTCGTCGGGATCCTGAAAGAGTTCGGCTGGCCCGGGGCCATCGACGTCGGCGGGATCGAAGGGGCTCGTTGGATCGAAGCGCTCGTGCCCCTCTGGGCTCTGGTCGGCTCCGCCACGAATCGATGGGACCATGCGTTCAAGGTCGTCCACGGGTGAGAGTTAACCTTAAACAAGGTTGACCACTCAGTCGCTCCCGAATCCGTGAGCCCGGCCCTGCTTTCAGACCTGATAATCAGCGCGTTCATCTCTTATAGCGCGCCCCAAGTTTGTTGCCTGAATCGATGCCCACGATGGAGCGCGACGACGGCGAGCGTGAGCGATGCGTCACCGGCATCGATGCGATCGATCATATTCTGAATGGAGGCATCCCGCGCGGGAACACCGTCCTGATTTCCGGTTCCGTCGGCACCGGGAAGACCTCGATCTGTATCGAGTTCCTGATCCGCGGCGCGCTCGAGGGCGAGAACAGCCTCTACCTGAGCGTCACGGAGCCGACCGACAAGCTCCTCAAGAACGTCATCCCGTTCGACTTCTTCGACGACCGTCTCGCGAAGCAGGGGAAGCTCCAGTTCGTCGACATGCCGAAGATCTACGAGGAGCTCGGCATCGATAAGGAAGACATGGACTTCAAGGAGGCCCGCCTCCTCGCCAGCCGCATCGCCTCCATCGTTGAAGAGCAGAAGATCCGCCGGCTCGTCCTCGATTCCGTCACGTCCGTCTGCTACCGGATCAAGGACCAGGAGCGGATCCGGGACTTCCTGCTCCGCCTCGGGACGGTCCTGAGCGCGAAGGGATGCACCTCGCTTCTCGTGTCGGAGATCCGTTCCACGGAGGAAGGCTATTCCCGCTGGGGGGTCGAGGAAGCCCTCGCCGACGGCGTGATCGTGACGGGGAACCTCGAGCGTCGCGGCGATCTCCTCCGGACGTTGCAGGTCGTCAAGATGCGGGGCACGACCCACAGTCGAGCGAAGTACGTCCTCGACCTCACGACGTCCGGCGTGTTGCTCGTGCCGTTGCTGAAAGGCGGGAGCGTGACCGGAAGTGGCTGAACAGAGCATCCCGGCCGAGGTCTCGGAGAAGCTTTCCGCCTTGCCGGTCGCGTCCGCCGTCGCGCTTCACCTGAAAGCGGATCAATATTTCGACGCGATCCAAGGCTTGATCGACCGGTTCGCGACGAAGAAGGACCTCGAGGTCGTCTACGTGACGTCGACGATCCCGAGCCAGAGCATCCTGAACGCGATGGAGGCCCTCGAGATCCCGGTGGAGCACATCTGGTTCGTCGACTGCATCACGCAGATCATGATGTCCCAGGCGAAGCGCCATCCCCACTCGATCGTCGTCGAGAGTCCGACGATGCTCGAGAACATCATGCTGAAGGTCGAGTTCCTCCTCCGCAAGAACCCGGACCGGAACGCCCTCGTCGTGCTGGACTCGATCAACAGCCTCGCGATCCATAACAACACGAAGATCCTGAGCGAGTTCCTCCACATCCTGGTGAACAACCTGCGCGCCCGCGGCGCCTACACCGTCATCATCTCGATGCAGGAATACGAGACGGAGGAGATCCGGAACATGCTCGTGCTCGTGTCCGATGAAGCCCTCGAACTCGGGGTCTGAGCCGCCGATGGCGTCAGTCTCGCCCGCGTCGGACGCCCTCCGCAGTGAGGCACTTTCCTCTGGCGGCGCTAGCTCTTATGAACTCGTTCTCAACTTCGAATATTAACCACGACACGTTTAAGAGCGTCGGTTCCCCCGTGCCGAGATGGCGGCGCAAGCCGCAGGAGGACAGAACCATGAAGAGCATCATCCGAAAGGATGAGGCAGCCGTGTCGCCTGTGATTGCGACCATCCTGATGGTCGCGATTACGGTCGTGCTGGCCGCGGTGCTGTACGTGATGGTATCCGGCCTGCTGACGCCCACGGGTCAAGGACCTCGTGTGATGGGTGTCAATATCGGCACGTCTGGAGACGGAACGAACTGGACGCTGTTGATCACGACGACACCGAGTGGCCTGACGACGTCGGCCGTTAAGCTGACGATCACGACAACCGGCGGCCTGACGGCGCTCAACCCGATCGCCCTCTCGTCTTTGACGTCGGCCTCGTGGAACGCCAACAGGGCCCAGTTCGTCGGGACCGGAGGCACGACCGTCGTCGTCGGAGACCGGCTCCTGATCAGCACGACCACGTACCCGAGCGGGTACGGCGTGCAGATCGCCGACTCCCAGGGAATCCTGTACGCACACGCCCTGGGCTAGGCTCAGCATCCAGCCCCCAACCTTCTTCCCTTTTCTCTTTCCTTTCCATTTCCCGCGCGTACCCGATCCGTTCGTTCTCAACTTCGAATATTAACCACGACACGTTTAAGAGCGTCGGTTCCCCCGTGCCGAGATGGCGGCGCAAGCCGCAGGAGGACAGAACCATGAAGAGCATCATCCGAAAGGATGAGGCAGCCGTGTCGCCCGTGATTGCGACCATCCTGATGGTCGCGATTACGGTCGTGCTGGCCGCGGTGCTGTACGTGATGGTATCCGGCCTGCTGACGCCCACGGGTCAAGGACCTCGTGTGATGGGTGTCAATATCGGGAGATCCGGCGATGGAACGAACTGGACGCTGTTGATCACGACGACACCGAGTGGCCTGACGACGTCGGCCGTTAAGCTGACGATCACCACCTCGGGAGGTTTGACGTCGCTCAGCCCCACCGCCTTCGCATCCCTGACGTCGGCCTCGTGGAACACCAACAGGGCCCAGTTCGTCGGGACCGGAGGCACGACCATCGTCGTCGGAGACCGGGTCTTGATCAGCACGACCACGTACCCGAGCGGGTACGCGGTGCAGATTGCCGACTCCCAGGGAATCCTGTACGCACACGCCCTGACGTAGGCGGCCGACAAACCCCCAACCCTCTTCCCCTTTCTCTTTTCTTTCTTCTCGAGCTTGCGGGCTCGTGGCCCGCTCTCCTTTCACCAGCGTACAATAACCCGTTAATATGCCCGCCCCTTGGAAGGGACGTCGGACCCGGCATTTCGCCGGTTACGATGTTGCGCTGGTGTCGTCAACCCTCTCCCTCCAAGGCGACACTAGCGCTTTTCCTGTTTGCTCACCCGAGGTGATCCCCGGCCCCGGGACGCGGTTACCAGGTCCACTTGAACTCTTCGATCGGCAGCGCGAGCGAGGTGGTCGCATCCGTCACGCGGCTGAACTGGACCATGAAGTCGGCCGCCGTCGCGGCGTCGACGGCTTCGAAAATCACGAGCGCGTCGGGCTTGCCGAGCAGTCCGAGGAACTCGTGGACCATGACGTTGTTCGGGATCTTCGGGTGCTTGAACAGGCGGGTCGCGTCCTCCCACTGTCCGGGGAGGACCTTGAGCTGCGTCACAAAGAGCATGGCGTCACTGAAGGCGCATCAGGAGCCGACGCTATATAACCGTGCGGTGCGGCTATCTCCCGCCGGCGTCGCTCGCCTCGATCGGGTGGACGCGGACATGGATCAGGTGGGACTGGGCCACCGTGGTCCCGAGGATCTTGTCGGACCACCGCTGTCGCGGATCTCCATCGACGACGAGACCTGCGAGGGTGTCGAGGAGAGGGAAGGCGAACCAGAACAGCTTCGGGAAGTTCCGCACGGCGGCTTTTGACAAGCTCATCGGCCCGCGAAGGGATCGGACCTCGAGGCCCACGATGAACTTCCCGACGGTCGTGCGAGTGATCGCCTCCGAGAAGGTCGAATAGGCGTACAGCACGACGCCACCGGCGACGCCGTAGACCCACGGCGCCCGGACGCCTTCGAGGTAGAGGAACGACCAGAGCGGGGCGAAGACCGTGATCAGGTCCAAGAAGAACGCGACGACTCGCTTCAGCCAATGCACTTGAAACGTGCGGTTATGCCCGAGGAGGTCGAAACCGCTCACCATGAGCGCATCCCGAAATCCCATCGGCGTACCTCGCTATTAAAACATCCCTGCACGCGACGCGCCGCGTTGACAAATCGAGGCCACTCAGATCGCCCATCATTCATCACGGATCAGCGTCGGTTCAATCATCACGGTGGCATCGGAAGGAACGCCGGCTAGGGTCATACGTTTTGTGCCGAAGGGCCAGGAGGGGGCCACGGGTTGCGACACCTATATGGCGCACGCGCCGCTTCCGCGCCATCCGTGAAGCCTCGGACGCCGGGGGAGGACCGCATTGACCGCGTCCTCATCGATCTCATCCAGCCGTCCGAGTATGTCAAGTGGGAATATTTCTCGCGACAGCGACTCCTCGCGACCGGCATTGTGGCATCGGGTCAGCGGGCGCATACGCGAGTGCTCGACATCGGCTGCGGCCATGGCGCCCTCTCCCTCACGTTGTCCGAGAGTGCCGGCTTTGACGTCGTGGCGATGGACATCCTCGAGGCACGCGTCTCCTCCGTGCGCGCGAAGAAGGCGGCGCGGGATCCGGCGGCCGCGGCGCGCGTGCAGATCGTCCGCGCGGACGCCGAAGCCCTGCCGTATCGGGACGAGTCGTTCGACGCGGTCGCGGCCACGGAAGTCCTGGAGCACGTCGACGAACCGGGGCGCATGCTATCCGAGGCCACTCGTGTCCTGCGACCCGGAGGACGATTCTTCATGACGACGCCGAATGCGCAGGCCCTGCCGTATCGGATCCTGCGGTTTCTCCCGGACGCCGCGGTGTCGCGGCTCGCCGCCTCCATGACGCAGGAGACGTTGCACCCAGACCTCCTGCATAACCACGCGGCCGCGGGGTCTGCGGGCCATCCGGACCGCCACCGCCGAGAAGGCTTCACGCTTCGCGAACTCGTGGTCCTGGGCTCCCGCGCGGGCCTTCGGATGGACCTGGGCTACACGTACCGGATCCCGCTCCCGGATCGCGTGATGAAGATCACCCCGCGGGCCTTGTCGCGCTCCGTGGCGCGTCTGGGGACCCGGCCGCTCCCGCTCGGGCTCCAGCTCTACGCCGAGTTCACGAAAACCTAGGAGAGCCTCTATGCGGCCGATTCGCCTCGTCGCATACCACGCCGGGCAATGCGACCCGAAGAAGTGCACGTCCCGCCGACTCGGACGGTTAGGCCTGATGACCTTCGTCCCCCGTCCATCGGCCTTGCCGAACGGCGCCGTCCTCTTGACGCCCGAGGCGGATCGCGCGCTGTCTCCCGCAGACGGGCCGCGCGCGGAACGTCGCGGCCTCGCCATCGTCGACGTCTCGTGGAAGCGCGGGAAGTTCCCCATGGTCCCTCAAGCCGTGGCCCGGGCGCTGCCCTATCTCTTGGCCGCGAACCCGGTGAACTACGGAAAGCCGTTCGTCCTGTCTTCCGTCGAGGCGTTGGCCGCGGCGCTCGTCATCTTCGGCCGCCCGGAGGAGGCGCGTGCGATCCTCTCGAAGTTCACGTGGGGTGGACAGTTCTTGGCGCTGAACCAAGAGCCGCTCGATGCCTACGCGGAGGCCGAAGACAGCGCGGGCGTGGTCCGCGCGCAAGCGGATTTCATTTGAAGCCGCTGGACATGCGTCTAATCGAATGGCCCGTGCTCATCATGAAGGCCGCCCATCCGATTCCGGACCCGACGCCTGCGACCATCAGAACCCATCGGTGGAGGAAGGTCCAGGAAGGCTGTGTGCCGAAGTAGAGGATCACGCCGTCCACCGCGGCGAACGCGGCCGTGATGAGGGCCGCTCGCAGAATGAGTCGCGACCCGTTCACCCCGTAACCCCCGGCCTCTGGTCTCCGTTCGTCTTTCTCGGCCTAGGCTTGGTCATGCGATGAGCGTCCGCTCCCACGAACGCCTCCCGTATTTGACGGTTAGGGTTACAAACGGACACGGCCAGTTGCTCGACCAATCGACGAACGTCCTCTCACGAAAACCCGGATTGGTGCTGGCGCCCCTGATGTGCACCGGGCATCCCGCGCCTCATTTGAAGTCCGGGGCCCTTTGCACACGGGGCAGCACAGGATCTCCATGAGGTCTCGCTTCATCCCTCGCGGGAACGTGAGCGTCCGACTTAAGCCCATCGCGCGCCCGTACGTCCGAGGGCCGTTCCAAAAGCCTCTTGTCGGCGCGTTCCATCGGGAGGACTGCGCCCTCCGAGAATTCCGACAATGCCTATATAGGCGTTCCCTCATGGGCGCAACCTCCCGGAGGTTTGTCGAGTCTTGGACGATGGGAAAGGCTGGCTCCGCACGCACTGGCGGACCGCCGCGGTCCTCGTGTTGATCTTCGGCGTCGCCCTGTTCCTCCGCGTCTACTTCGTCGCCGGCCTCGCCTTCAACCAACCGAACGTGAACTGCGACACGATCTACACGCTGCCCGTGTCCGGCGGCTCGGACTCGTACTACTGGCACCGCGCCTTATGCTATTCCTTCCAGACCGGCAAGGACCTGGGCACGGACCCGATGCTGAGCTATCCGTTCACCCTGCCGAATCCGCGACCGCCGCTCTTCCCGTGGTTCTCCCTCCTCGTCGGTCGGCTCTTCGCGCCGTTGTTCGGGGACGCCTGGAAGGCGGTCATGTTCACGTTCTTGCTGAGCACGGGCCTCTTCGGCGCCCTGACGGTCTTCCCGACGTACGCCCTCGCCAAGGAGGCGTTCGGCCGGCGGGCCGGGCTCGTCGCCGCGCTGTTGCTCGCGATCAGTGTCGGGCATCTCCAGCGGAGCGCCTCGACGGATGCGGACCACGACGCCTTCACGCTGTTCTTCGTCGTCTCGACGTTCTATTTCTTCCTCCGCGCGCTGAAGACGATGAACCGCAAGCGATGGGTCGAGAATTGGTTTCGACGGGATTCGATCACGTCGGGCCTGCGCGGCTTTTTCCGGGAGAACCGGAACAGCGTCCTGTACGCACTCCTCGCCGGGCTGTGCGTCGCGGTCATCGCCCTCGCTTGGCAAGGCTGGGCCTATGTCAGCGTGATCCTGATCGTCTGGTTCGCGGTCGAGCTGTTCCTCGCCCGCTTCCGGAACGACGACACGATGGGGACGTGGATCCTGTTCACCCTCGCCCTCGCGACCCCCCTCGCCCTTGCCTTTCAGTGGTACTTCGTCCGCGCGCAGATCCGCGTGTGGTTCGACGTGCCAGCCTACCTGTTCTTCGCGGCGTTCGTGCTCGGCCTCGCCTTCACGGTCACCCGGGACTACCCGTGGACGCTCGTGATCCCGAGCACCCTGGTCGCCGGAGCCGTCGGCCTCGGGATCGGCGTCCTCGTCAACCCGACGCTGGCGAGCGCGTTCTTCACCGGCGCGGGATACTTTGTCCAGACGAAGGTCGTCACGACCATCGCGGAGGACCAGTCCCCCGGCATGTCGCAGATGATCCTGTCCTTCGGCCTGTTCACGTTCGGCATGAGCCTCCTCGCGGTCGCGTACCTGCTCTGGCAGATCCCGCGGCGCCGGGAGCCCGCGTACAGCCTCGTCGTCGTCTGGGCCTTCGCCGCGATCTTCATGGCGATCACGGCCGCGCGGTTCATCTTCAACGCCTCGCCCGCGTTCGCGATCAGCGCGGGGTACGCGATCGATCAGGTCCTCGTCCGCGCAGACTTCACGACGATGCGGCGCACCTACCGTTCGCTCGCGGCCGGCAGCTGGCGGAATGCGGTCCGAAAATCGCTCAAGCCGCGTCACGTCCTCGTGGTCCTCGGAATCGTGTTCCTGGTCGTCCTCCCCAACGTCTGGTGGGCCGTCGACGCCTCGATCCCCTTCGAGCTCAAGACCCAGTACGATCAGCAGGTCGCGAATCTCCTGCCCTCGTTCCTGCGGTCCCCGGGCTATAGTCCGAGCAGCGGGTCGCCGTTCTATTTCGGGGCGTTTGGCTACAGCGTCCCCAAGCCGACCGACTACTATCCGGCAGCTTGGCAGTGGTTCGCGACCCAGGATTCGAATACGCCTCCGGAGCTCCGCCCGGCGTACCTCTCGTGGTGGGACTATGGCTTCGAAGCCGTCGACCGCGGAGCCCACCCGACCGTGGCAGACAACTTCCAGGACGGCGTGGCGATCGCCGGCCAGTTCATCACGGCGCAGAACGAAACGGCCGGGATCGCCCTCCTCACGATTCGACTCTTGGAAGGGGACTTCGTCACGCACCATCGGGACTTCCGGCCCGCGGTGAAGGCGGTCCTCCTGGACGCGGGCCTTCCTGTCGAGACGATCCGGAGCGTCTTCGCGCGACCCCCGGATTACATCTCGGTCGTCCTCGCCGACCCGGTCACGTTCGGATTGTGGGCGCCGGATCTCCAACCGCTCAACGCCCAGTTCATTTTCCTGACGAGCCTCCTCACCCGCCGGATGAGCGAGGACCGCATCGTCTCGTTGTACCACGACGTCCGAGCCGCGACGGGCTGGGACATCGGCTACTTCGCGGTCGACGCGCGGCTGTTCCCGATCAGCGCCTCGAACACGGGGATCTTCTATGCGCCCGCGAAGCTGTCGGACCACCGCGTCCTGAACCTTCCGGACGGCCGCGTCCTGCCGTTCGAATTCTTCCAGATCCTCGCGACGACGAACCGCGGCTCGAACATCCCGATCCAGTTCGTGGCCCCAGGAGACCAGATCCAGAGCCAGACGATCCAGTACCAAGCCGCGTTCTACAACTCGATGTTCTACCGGGCCTACATCGGCTATTCGCCGAAGGACCTCAATTCGACCGACACCGGCGTCCCGGGCTTCAGCCAGGCCCTTCAGGCCAACCCGCCGGTCCCCGCATGGAACCTTACCCACTGGCGGGTCGTGTACCGGACCGCGTACTACAATCCGTTCCCCGATCCGGCGAACCACACGACCGCGTGGCGGGCGATGAACTTCGACCAAGCGCAGCGGATGCAGTCCGCCATCCAGGCCGGGACCCTCAAAGGAGTCGTCGACCTGAGCACGCAGTCCACGGTCGCGAACGGGGTCGTGTTCCTGCGATACTACGACGGCGCGGTCGTGAGCGGGACCGTCTATGCTGGCTCGACGCCGCTCCCCCACGTCTGGGTCACGGTGACGGACGAACTCGGCACGCCGCACTACGTCACGCAGAGCGACGCGCAAGGCCATTACACCGCGATCGTCCCCTTCGGGAACGTGACGATCACCGCGTCGATCGGCAACTTGACCCGGACGACCCTGGTCGGCGCGCGGTCCCTGGCGTCCGTGACCCTCCCGGTGACGATCGACCAAGCAAACCGTGCCCCCGCCGACGCAAACGGGGACGGGGTTCCCGACTGGATGATCACGCGGGACTTCCACGTGGCGTCACACACCGCCCAAGGCACCGTCTTCTTCGACCTGAACCGAGACGGCTCGTTCGGGGCGGCGGACATCTCCGCGCCCGGCGCCACCATCACGCTCACGCATGCATTGTTCGGCTACAGCCGCTCCGCGACGTCGGCGACCGACGGGACCTACACGGTCGCGGGTCTGCCCGAAGGCTCGTATCGCGTGTCGATCGGGTTGAACGGACGCACGTTGACCGCCGCGACCCTGACGATCACGCAGACCGACGCGACCCAAGGGATCGCCGTGCCGTATACAGCGGTCCGCGGATTCACCGTCTCGAGTCTTGGCGGGATCGAGCCGTTGGCTCAGATGGAATTCCTCGATGAAACGAACTCCACGATCATCCCGGTCACTTCGGCAGCAGACGGCTCGTTCCTAGTGCGTCCGCTCCTTGCGGGGAACTACACGCTCACGGCGACGGATGGAGACCTCGCGTCGATCCCGACGCGCATCCGCGCCGCGAATGCGGACCAGTCGCTGAACATCACGCTTCTGCCCGTGGGGACGGTCTCCGGCACCACAACGTTGTTCGGCACGGCGCAGCCGTTCGCGACCCTGAGCTTCCAGTCCGCATCGGAGCCGCGGACGGTCCGCCAGACGACGTCCGATGCGAACGCGCGGTACTCAATCCGACTCCCGGCGGGGGAGTGGTTCGTCAGCGGACGCTTCTATGCGTCGAATCTCTTGTACGCGGCGTTGGGTCGGGTCGTCGTGGCTCGTGGGAGCACGACATCGTTCGACGCGATGTTCGTGCAAGGCGTCCGGCTGAGCGGCACCGTGAGCGATGCGAACCCCGCGGTCCGGAATCCGCGGGCGACGGTGGCCCTCGCGAACGCGGCCGGCCAGGTGTGGCTCCAGACCGACACGGCCGGAGGGTACTTCACATTCCTCCCGGTCGGGACGTACGACCTCGAGGCGTTCAACCAGGCAGGCGCCTACTTCGCGAGCGTCACCTTCGCGGGGACGACTCGCCTCAACATCGCGCTCCTCGCCACATCGGAAACGGTCGGATGGACGGTCTACCGCGACGTGAACCGGAATAGCGGGGTCAATCCGGGCGAGGCGATCGCCGGGGCTCGCGTCGGCCTGACGGACGACCGCGCCGCACACATCGTCTTCACGACGAACGGGACCGGCGAGTTCCGGATCCCGCTGTTTGCCAACCGGACGTACTCAGGACTCGTGACGGCGGCCGGGTTTGCCGACCGACCCATCGGATCCTCGTCCCCGATTCAACTCCGTACGCTGATGCCGATCGCCCTCACCCCGGTCCCCGTCCAAGTCCAAGGGAGCGTCCTCGTGAACGGATCGGCGGTCCTCAGCCACCCGGTGACCGTCACCGCGGTTCCCCTCGGGAACGGCGCGGTCGGCAGCGCGACCCAGACGGATTCGAACGGCGGCTACGGTTTCGGCCTCGTCCCGGGGACGTACGCGCTCGTCGTGGACGAGAACGTCTCGTCGACGCGGGCCATGCGGTACCAGAACCAAGGCACGGACCGGATCGTCGCGGCGGTCGGCGAAGGCACGCTGCCGTACGACATCAACATCGTCGTGCGGAACCTCGTCGTCGGGAACTTGACGCTGAACAGGACGGCCCGGGCCGCGGCCCTCACGTTCGATGGCCCGGACCGCCGGGCGGTGAACGCGACGGCGACTGGATTCGAGGTCTACCTGATCCCCGGGTCGTACGCCGTCACAGGAAGCGAGATGATCGGAGCCGATGAGTATGCGTTCATGTCGATGGCGGCGATTCCGTCCGCGACGAACCTCAGCTTCCCGCTCACGAAGGCGACGACGGTCTCCGGGAGGGCCCTCGTCAACGGCGTCGCGGTCCCCGGACCCATGCCCGTGTCGTTCGTCCGCAACGAGGGCGGTTCGCTATCCGTGTCGACGGATGCCTTCGGCGCATACACCTCGTTCCTCGTCCCGGGGAACTACACTGTGACGTTGACGGGGACGAACAACGCCACGGAAGGCGGCGTGTCCCGTTTCTATCGATATTCCTTCGCCGGCACCGCGACCGTCACCCCAGGCCAAACGTCGTTGAGCCTGGACCTGGCGGTCACGCGGACCTTCGACAACACGACGGTCTCGGGCATGGCGACCCTCGCCGGCACGGGGATCTCCGCAATCATCACGCTCACCGGTCGCGGGGGCGGCGCGATCTCGGCCCAAGCGACCTCGGACTCGAGCGGTTCCTATACCGTCCCCCTGGCACCGGGAACGTACGACGTCTACGTGACGCGGTCGTTCGGAAGCTCCGTCTTCCTCGCGCGCATCACGGTGCCCCACGCGGCGTCGTTCGCGCGGGACCTGCCCCTGGCGCAAGGATTCCTCTTGTCCGGCACCGTCCGGAATCCCTCGGGTGCACCGGTGTCGATCCCCGTCACGATCCAGTCCGGGGCGGAACTCGACACGACTTCGGACGCGAGCGGGGCGTTCCAAGTGCTCCTCCCCGCGGGGGTGTACACGATCTCGGCGTCGACGTCGGCGACGGAGAACGGCCTTCCGGTCGTCTACCGCGCGACGCTGTCCGTCGTCCTCAGCGCCGACACGATTGCGAACGTCGCGCTCACCAAGGTCGTCAGCCGGTCCGCTACGCTGACGTGGGATCCGGCCCAGCGCCGGACGATCGTGGCCGGCGACTCCGTGTCCTATGCGATCGTCGCACGCAACACGGGGAACGTCGCCGAGAATTTCGCCTTCGCGGGGCAGCCGGGGGATTGGCAGTTCACGTTCGCGCCGGGCTCGGTCTCCCTGAGCTTCGGCAACGCCGCGAGCAGCGCCTCCGTCCAGGTCACGATCCAGAGCCCGGCGAACGCGCTCGTCGATCACGGCACCATCAAAATCGTCGCGACGTCGGAGACGGACGGCACGAACCTCGGGAGCGTCGACGTCCAGGTGGACATCCTGCGCGTGCGCGGCCTGAGCCTCGCCCTCGACACCGCGGCGCCTGTCTTCGACGGGCGAATCCTGAACTACACACTCCTCGTGACGAACTCCGGCAATGCGCGCGAGACAGTCACCTTGGCGATCACGAATCCCGACGACCTCGCGGCGTTCGGCTGGTCCGTGAGCCTCGTCCGCAGCGGAGGATCTGCGGTCGGAGCGACTCTCGCGAACCTCACCGTCGAGGCCACGAGCACGGTCAAGGTGGGCCTACGGGCCCAGTCCACCGGCGGGCCGAGCGGGGCGTCTGTCGCCCTCGCGGTGACGGTGCAGGACTCGATGTCTGTCTCGGCGTCGAAGACGTTCACCCTTCAACTCCCGGTCCTGGCTTCCCCTGGCGCGACCGTGAGCGGGCCCGACATCACGCCGTCGGCGCCGCTGAACCTGCCGCTCATCGCCGTCGTCGTCGGCGCGATCGCGGCCGTCGGGGTCGGGCTCGTCCTCGCGCGTCGGAGGCGATGAACGACGCGAAACGCTGGACCGATCGCCCTGGCGATCCTCGCGGCGGTCTTCGCCCTCGTCCTCGCGCCCGCGGCCGCCCAGGGGCCCATCTTCGGGACGATCACGGGACCGAACGCCTTGGCACCGAGTCAGGTGAGCGCGTACAACCTCACAATCAACGGCGGGCCGACCGTGGCGGTCACGTACACGGTCCGATGGCACCTTACCGGGGCCAACATCGCGGGCGGCCTACCGAACGCCGCGAATCCGAGCACGACGACCGGCAACCGGACCAGCTTCACCTTGAACGTCACCGCGCCGTCTGCCGAGGGGACGGTGAGCCTCGTGGTCCAGATCGCGTCCCTAGCCGGCTCGACGTACGAGAATACGACCGCGGAGAAGCCGATCAGCATCATCACGCCCATCGTCCTGAGCGCCACGTTCCGCAACGACGGGACTACTGCGGCGGTGAACGTAACCGTACGGTTCTACGTCGACGGCGCGCTGGCCGGCACCCGGAAGATCGCGCGACTCAATCCTGGAGCCCAAGTCACGGAGACGTTCAACTACCTGCCTTCCGGACTCCAACCGGGGACCCATCAGATCCGCGTGGAAGCCGACCTGGATGGGAACGGCATCATCGACCCTGCGAAAGGCGAGACGGTCGTCACGAGCCTGTTCTACCGCGGCACGGCGCCGCTGAGTACGGCCTGGACGGTCCTGATCGGGATCGGCGTCTTCGTGCCCGTCATGTTCCTGACCATCGCTCTCCGACGGAGGAAGCGCGCCTAGTCACGCGGGCTCGATGAGCCAGACGTCCGAGTGGTTCCGCATCAACATCCCGAGTTTCGTGCGGGAGATGCCGGCGCGCTTCAACAGCGACTCGAGGTTTGGACCCTCCGGGAGCTGGACCTCCCCGTCGACCCAGGCCGAGGCGACCGGCTCGTAGCGGACGCCGTCGTGGCCCACGTGGACGCGGGCCGCTGCCGCCTCCCGGAACGTATGCAGGACGACGTGCATCGACGTGACGGCCGTGGGCCGGACCTTGTGATTGTAGTATCGCGCCACCTCCCGGTGGACCGGCGCGAACGCCCCGACGCGCTTCGCGTACTCCCGCCAACCGCGCTCGAACGGGGACCGAAACGTGGACATGCAGTGCTCCGTGATCGGACGGACTTCCTCGAAGGTCGAGAGGATCGACTGGCCCGTCGACAGGGCGGAGAGGAACTCCGACCAGCTCGCATACTCCTCCTTCGGCATCGAGGCCGCGAGGTTCTTCGCTAGGGACACGAGGTAGTTGTTGAGCCCCGCGATGCCGACCTTCGTCGCGATGTCCTCCAGGAACAGGTGCGTCGCGATCTCGACGAACGGATTGCTCTCCGGGATCCGAGATTCGAACGCCATCTCAGCGCTCTCCCTTGATCCGCGCCCCGCGCATGACGAGCGCGTACACGCATTCGTAGTTCCGCAGGAGGGCGCGCATGTGGTCCTCGTTGATGTTCACCTGGGCCACGTTCTTCGAGGAGATCTTCGTCTCCCCGCTCCAGCCGCGCGTGGCGAGCAGGAAGCACGCGAGCGAGTTGCCGGCCACCGAGATGTTCTTCGCGATCTCCTCCCGGAACCGCTCGTGGAACACGCAGAAGTTGCAGACCGCGATGTTGTGGACGTTCTCGTTGTACTCGTCCGTCACGGCCTGGTCCGCCGGGCTCATCCGGCCGACCGCGAACCGGGTGCGGAAGATCGTCGGGACGTAGCAGCACTGCCGCATCGCGTACAAGTAGCCGACCACGTCCCCGTCGACATCCGTGATGGCCATGTCCGTGAGCGGCGTCACCTCGCCTTCGATGCTGAAGGCCGTCCGGGCCTCGCGCACGGCGACGTTGAACGACGTCCACCCGAGGTATGCCTCCTTCCCCATGCGGCTCGCGAGGTTGTCCCCGACCCGCTGCCAGAACTCGACGACGCCGTCGGCCCCGGCCTTCTCGATCATGTCCTCGATGAGAGAGGCGAGCGCGACGTCGATCAAAGGTGACCTCCGTCCATGGACATCACACGAACGAGCTGAGCACCTGCTTCAGGTGCGCGCGCCATTCCTTCTCCGCTTTCGCAGCGACCGCGTCCCCTTCGATCTCCCGGAGACGATCGAGCAGCATCGTCAGGAACCGTTCCCAGTGCGCGGACGTCATGTACGGCGCGGTTGTCCCGACCTCGTTGTACGCCATCGTGACGATCTCCTGGAGCAGGCCGGGACCCACGAGGGCGGCAAGCTTGGACTGAAGGTATTGCGCGATCTCCTTGTTCTTCTTGAACTCCTTCGTCTCCCCGAATTTCTCGACGAACAGGATTCGCGTGAGTCGCTTCAGTTCTCCGGCAACGGCTTCGTCGTATGAAGCGAGGACCTCCGGGGTGATCGGCTTCGATTCGAACAGATGGCGGACGACGATCGAGGTCTTCATGACGTTCGCGAGGATCGTTTGCATTTTCGTGATCTCGACCGGTTTCGAGGTGAGAAAGACCAGGAAGGCCCGGTCTCCGACGCCCGAGATGATGATCGTGCCCGCCTCGAACTGCTGGACGGACATCATCATGTTCTGCCCACTGAGTTGGCTGCAGATGTGCGCCAGGCTGCCCTTCAGGAGATTCAACAGCCGGTACTCGCGGGGATCGAGCTGGTTCGGGATTGAGGAGGAGAAAATCCGGCCATCCACCCCGAGGAACATCGCGATGTCCAGGTGGCTTTCCTCCCGCGCCCGCTTGAGCTCCGTCTCCAAGAGATGCTTCAGGTGGCCGACCGTGTCGGCCCCCATCGTCTTGTCGACTTGGCCCGCGTAGGGCATCTATCCGCCCCGCTTCAACCCGTACGAACTGAACAGGATCTGCAGGGCCTCTTCCGGCGAGTAGTCGTAGTCCCAGTGCTTCTGCATCCGCTTGATCCGTTCGATCACGCGGGCAGGGGCCTTCATCGCCTCGGCGGTCTTGATCGCCTCGTCGAACGTCTTGACGTGGCTCCGGCTCTGCTCCTCGGGGATCTGAGTCGGACTCGAGCGGACCACGATGCCCACGCCGCGCGCGAACAGGTACGGGTACACGCCTTCGCCGTGGTGGACGCCGCGCATCTTCAGGAGTTTCACGGTCCGGTTGAACGCCCCGCCGATCGGATAGTACTCGAGCTGGATCGCGCCGTCGGACAGGTAGATCGGCAGGAGCACGTCCTCGCCGATTGTCTCCCCGGGCTTCGCGTGCTCCTCGACGGTGCACAGGACGACGCCGAGCTCCTTGAGCGTGTAGAACAACTTGCCGATCAACTCGCGTTGCTCGAGCTTCTCCGCGGTCGCCCAAATGACCGGCGTCATTGGGTCGATCACGACGCGCGTCTTGATGTTGTAGTCCGCGCGCGCCTTGACGAGTTGCGGCAGCTGCTCCTCGATCATCTTCTTGAAATTGCGGCCTTTGAGATGGATGAAAAAGAGGCTCTTCTCGTAGTACTTGCGCATGTCGAAGCCCATCAGGTCGGCCTCGCGCATGATCTGTTCCGGAGGTTCCTCCAGGGTGACGTACAGCGCCTGCTCGCCTTGCTCGATGCCTTCCATCAGGAATTGGATCGCGAATGTGGACTTACCCGTCCCGCTCGAGCCCAGGATGACGACAGTCGACTTCGGCCAGAATCCGCCTTCGATGAGATCGTCGAGTCCGGGAATCCCGCTCGCCACTTTCTCGATGTCCGCCATGGTCATGTTCCCCCTGGGTGCCGGTCCCTCTGTCGGGAGGGCGGGCCCTCGCTGGGTAGAATGCGCGATTCGATGCCTGCGGCTTTTTAAATGAATTCCGACCCCGGAATCGAGGCTGATAACGTATACCGTACCGAGACGCACGCGGTAGCCCAAGGCAGAGAGCATAGGCTTCAACGAATGAGTTCAAAGCTCTCAAATGACTTCACCGTCGCCTGCAGTTCTGAAATACGCGCTCATGCGACCATACGGGATTGTTCACGCCATTCGCCCTACGACCAATGGAGGCGGGTGTAACAGCGCAAGCAGAGGATGTCCTCGAGTCCGACCTGTTCGATCTTCTGCTTCCAAACATCCGGCCGGACCCATTCGAACCGTGTTTCCGCTCCGCACTCAGCGCATGCACCCATGGCTCACCTTCACGGCGTGATTGAACGGGGTTTGTCGAGGAGTTGCGGGCTGTCCCCTGACCTCCAGGATTCGTTTCTTGGTGAACTCGAGGCAATCGGCTGAGGCGTCGATCCCGATGGCCTTCCTCCCGAGTCTCAGTGCGACCACTGCCGTCGTGCCGCTCCCGACAAAAGGATCGAGCACGGTTCCGCCTCGGGGGCATGTGGCTCGGATTGGAAGTTCAACCAATGCTTCAGGAAACGCCGCATAGGGATTCTCAGGAGAAGTGGAGTCCTCGATTTGAAGGGTCCAGACATCCGTCGGCACGCTGCCCCTCCGAGTTTTCACGACACCATTCTTCCCCCAAATCGGTGGCGATGAGGGTCTTCTGATCGCATCCATGTCGTAGTACGCGTCTTTGCTTTTCACAAAGTAGAAGAGCAGCTCGTGGGCAGGAGTCAGTCGGTCCTTGGCCGCGTTACGGACATGCGTTGGCTTGTGCCAGATCACCTCGCTTCTGATTTTCCATCCAATTTCTCGCATCGCGAATGCGACGCGCCATGGGATTCCCAGCCATTCCTTCCGTTCGCACTTGTCGTCGAGATTGAGCCAGTAACTTCCCGTGGGCCTTGTAACACGGTACAACTCTTTCCCGACGGACGCGAGGGCTTCAACGTATTCCTCCACGGTCTTTTCGCTTCCGATTTCGAGGACAGTGTCGCCGACGTGCCGACGTCCGCTGTAGTACGGCGGGCTCGTGACGGTGCAGTCCACGGAATCATCAGCCAGGGTTCGGAGCACTTCTCGGGCGTCTCCAAGCAAAAGCCCGCACTCCCGGCTGGCGAAGACGGATGATACCACGTTCGACGTAATCACGATCAGAACCATACCCTTTTTGCAGCCCGCGAGACGCGCATTTAGCGACGCCCGCACACGATGCCTTGCTTCCCGTCTCCGGGGAACGCCTCGTTTTCTGCAACCGGTTGTGGATGGTACTTGTCGAGCAGCCGACTCGACTTCTTCGCCGACCTGAGCACGAAGCGAAGACACTCGGATTTCCATCCGATCCTCGAGTCGTAGGCTGCCTAGACCCGAATGTCGATGGATCTCCGCACGTCCTGCAAGGTCCAATGCCGCCGACAATCCGCTGTCCGATCGTCACCGGATCGAGAGTGAACCCATTATGCGGGTTTCACCTCCTGGCGGGCATCCCCGGTGCGCTTCAGAGTTTCTCGCGGACCGAGTCGAGTTTGTCGGCGAGCTCCTGGCTCCGCGACGCGACAGCGACCTCGCCGCGGGTCTTCTCGATCAGGCTGCGCGCGACGTCCTGCTTGCGCTTGAGGGCGACCAAAGCCGTCGGATAGTCGAAGCGCATGAGGGAGTCCAGAATCCGTTCCATCTTCTCCAAGAAGGCGGACGCCAGTTTCACATCCCCGCGACGCAGGTGCTCGAGTGCGAATCGGCGGAGCTCCCCGACGACGTCTCCGAGGCCGAGGAGGTACGCGGTGTCGGTGAGGCCCAGGTCCCTCGGACTGGGAAGGGGATCCTGTTCCAGGATCGCATGGACGAGGAACGCCTCGCCCGCTTCCTGCATCGCGTTCTCGACGATCCCCGTGTGGTACAGGTCCGGATGGTCCTTCAGAAGGCTCCGGAGCTTTAGGATCTCCTCGCGCGTCTCCTGGAGCGCCGTGCCAACATCCTGGCCCCGGTGCATCGCTTGGATCGCGCTCCCGCTCAGCCGAGCGATCGTGCGGGACGACTTGATCGTCAGCTCTCGGACCTCGTCTTTCTCGTCCAACCGGCCCTCGATCTCGGAGATGACGTCATCGAGATTCTTCACGCCGCGAGGATGGCCCATCCCGTTATTTGAGGATTAGCCCGGGCCCTTTCCTCCGCGACGGAACTTGAGCGAAGCTGAATTGATGCAATACCGGAGACCCGTCGGCCTCGGACCGTCGTCGAACACATGCCCCAAGTGGGCCCCGCAGTTGGCGCACTCGACCTCGGTCCGCCGCATGAACAAACTGCGATCCGCCTTTTCATCGATGCTTTCCTTCCGGACCGGCGCCCAGAAACTCGGCCAGCCCGTCCCGGAGTCGTACTTCGTGTCCGAGGCGAATAGGTCTCGCCCACAGACGACGCAGATGTACACACCCGGGTCGTGGTTGTTCCAGTATTCTCCGGTGAAGGGCCGCTCGGTCCCTTTGTTGATGCAGACGTCGTACTGCAACGGCGAGAGCTGTTGCCGAAGCTTCGACTTGTCGAACTTCTCCACGAGGAGGGACGTGCCCCGCGCGTCTTAAGGTTTCGTCTGGCGCCGGAACTCAAGTCGACGGACGGGGTGGCTTGGTCGCCTGGCGGCTACATTTGCGGGGCGTTGGGATTCTGTTGCCAGAGAGCCAAGCGAGTCCCCGAAGGATCCTCGAAGATGGCGAACCATCCCTGGCCCGGCACCTCGTTCTTCGGCGCGACGATCTTGCCGCCCGCCTTCTTGATCTTCTCGACGTGCTCGTCGACCGAGTTCACCAAAATGTAGTTGATGACGCCCGGTTGCCAGTTCCCGGGCTGCAGGCCACCGATGCCTCCCGCCGGGCCGCTCGGCGCTTGGAACAACGAGTAGTTCATCCCCGGCACCTCTTGGAATTTCCAACCGAACAGGCTCTCATAGAACTTCTCCACCTTCTTCGGTTCCTTGACGTGGAACTCGACGTGCACAATCGCTCCGGGTTTTGGTCGGTCTGCCATGATGACACCTTTGGGCCGGTCGAAGCGGCGGGGGTATTTAACGATGTTCGGGAGGGGTCGCGGAAAGTACGAGAACTATCGAGATGTGCGAGGAGCGCCTCAGTCTCCGTTGGCGTCCGGTCGTGCGAAGATGGCGCCGTTTCTCCGCCGTCGGACTCAGTGGCCTTCGCGGATCTTGCGCATCCGTTCGACCTTGCGCTGAATGACCTCGGGCTTGCCGATGTCCCGCCGCGCGTAGAAGCTCCCCGAGACGAAGGCCAGGGCCTCCTCGGAGATCGACTCGGCGTCCGCGAGATTCGACGCGATCCCGACGATCGCGAGGGACCGAGAGGACGTCGTGTACAGGTGTCCGCCTCTCTCGTCGACGCTCGCGTAATTGAGTTTCGCCCCGGTGCGGCGAATGCTCTCTTCGTCGACCTTGAGCTGCTCCCCCGCCTTCGGATGCGAGCCGTACCCCATCGGGACGATGTACTTGCATACCGTGGCCTTGCGGGCGAACGAGACGCCGGACGGGAGGTTTCCTGCGGTGAGGCGCGAACAGACTTCGAGGAAGTCCGTCTCGAGGATTGGGAGGACGTTCATCGATTCCGGATCCGCGAACCGGACGTTGTACTCCAACAGCATGGGACCGTCTTTCGTCGCCATGAAGCCGCCGTACAGGATGCCTTTGAACGGGGTGCCGCGCGCGGCCATCGCCTCCACGGTCTTCGTCATCGTCTCGAGGGCGTGGTCGAAGTCCTCCTTCGTGAGGAAGGGCAACCGGTGGTCCGCGTCGCTGTACGAGCCCATGCCCCCCGTGTTCGGTCCCTTGTCCCCCTCATACGCGCGCTTGTGATCCTGGGCCAGCGGCATCGGGACGAGCGCCCGGCCGTCGCAGAACGCCTGGAGGGAGAACTCCTCCCCGACGAGTTTTTCCTCGATGAGGAATCGCGCCACGCCGCCGATCTTCTTATCGAGGATCTCGCGGCCGTACGCCAGCGCCTCCGCCTTGCTCGAGAAGTGATCGCCCCAGACGCGCACGCCTTTGCCGCCCGTCAGGCCGAGGGGCTTAATCACGAACTCGAAGTCCGAGTCGTTCACGAACTCTTCGAAGCCCGCGAGATTGTCGAACGCCCAGAATGGCGGGACCCCGGGAATCTGATGCTCCCGCATCAGAGTCCGTGTGAATTCCTTGTTCGTCTCGAGCTGAGCCGCTTCCCGGGATGGGCCGACCGTCGGAATCGCGGCGGCCTCGAGGGCATCCGTGATGCCTTTCTCGAGCGGCGCCTCCGGTCCGATCACCGCGAGTTCGATCCCGTGCCCCTTCCCCCAGGAGACGATGCGCTCGACGTCGGTCACGTCCCCAAGGACGACGTCTTTCGAGCGCCGACGGATGCCGGGATTCTGGTTCGACATGGCGGCGTAGACGTCCGCCTGACTTCGATGGAGCGCTTCGACGATCGCATGCTCGCGGCCGCCGCCCCCAACCACCAGGACCTTCATGATCCGACGCGGAGAAAGTGGCTGTCGGGATTTCTAGTTTCGCGCACGCGCGCCCAACATCCGGATCACTTCGGCGGCTGCATGAGCTTGAGGAAAGACCCTTCGGAATCCTCGAACGTCACGACACTGCCCCACGGATAGTCCCCGATTTCCCCGACGAACTTCACGCCTTTGTTTCGGAGTCGCTTGACGTGGCTCGGATATCCGTCGTCTTGAACGTCAAGATGGCGCGCTTCGGGGTCGGCTTGCCGTCGGTCGAATCGAGCCCGACGCGGAGACCTGCCACGTTCATGGCGCTCCAGTCGGCGCTCTCCTCCGTTACCGCCAGATTCAGCACATTTCGGTAGAACGCGATCGCGCGTTTCATGTCCTGGACTTCGTAGTAGACGTCTTGAACGCCCGTGATCGTCGGACCACCCTCCGAGGCGGGAGGAATCGGTGTAGCGAAGGATAGCCGTTACGTTGGGGCGGGGCCGGCGGCTCTCAAGGCGAGCTCCGCCGCATACACCGTATTCGAGAGGAGCATCGCGATCGTCATCGGTCCCACGCCTCCGGGGACGGGCGAGATCGCCTCCACCTTTGGACGCACGGCATCAAAGTCCACGTCGCCGACTGTGCGATAGCCGCTCTTCACGCTCTCATCGCGGACTCGATTGATCCCGACGTCGATGACGACGGCGCCCTTGTTGACCATGTCCGCCTTGATGAATCGCGGGGAGCCCATCGCCGCGATAAGGATCTCGGCCCGTCTCGTGTGCGCCGCGAGTTCGTGCGTCCCGCTATGGACGACCGTGACCGTCGCATTCGCCTTGGGACCCTTCTGCATCAGGAGGGCGGCGAGCGGTTTCCCAACGATGTTGCTTCGGCCCACGATCACGACGTCCCGCCCGCTCGGATCGTACCCGCTCCGCGTGAGGAGCTCGACGACGCCGGAGGGCGTGGCGGGCGCGAACCGCGGGCGGCCAATCAGCACGAGGCCGACGTTCACGGGGTGGAAGCAGTCCACGTCCTTGAGCGGGCTCACCGCGGAGACCGCCTTGTCTACCGAGATCTGGTCGGGCAACGGCTGCTGGACGAGGATCCCGTGGACCTTCGGATCGCTGTTCAATCGTCCGATTTCCTGGAGGAGACGAACCTCGGGTACATCGCCAGGGAGCTCAATCGTCCAGTGGGCCATGCCCATCTCCTCGGAGGCTTTCCCTTTCATCTTGACGTAGAGTTGCGACGCGGGATTTTCCCCGACGAGGACCGCCGCGAGTCCGGGGACCACGCCCTCATCCGCGAGCTTCGAGGTCCGCGGCTTCAGCTCGGTCCGAACGTCGTCCGCAATCCGCTTACCATCGATGACGTTGCCGGGCACGTGGGCACCTCAAGGCGGAATCGGTTCGCTCGATATAGCCTTGAGCGCGAGACATGCGGCGTGCGTCCGACACACCGACGGGTGCCACAGAATCGTACGCCGATGTCGTCAGACAACGACCCTCCGGCGGCGTTCCACGAAAACGCTTAAGTCCGGTCGCGACGTTCGGCGGCCGGATGCACTCTAGCGACTGGTCTCGCCTCCTCACGGAACGTCAGCGCGAGGTCCTCACGATCGTCGTGGAGAACAAGGTGTACCGCAATCGGGATTCGAAGATCCCCGAGCTGGCGGCCCAGATGGGCATCGCTCCCGCGGCCGTCGCGAAGCATTTGCTGGAGATCGAGAAGACCGCGCTCCTGAACGTTGTCGTCTCACCTTCCGAACAAGGCAAGCGCGTCTACGAGCGGCTCGAGCTCGAGCCGCGGCCGGAACAGAAGCAGACCGCGGAGGTCCTGGACCGGAACACGGTCACGATCCTTCGCTTTCTGCACCTCCACCCGGACGCGAGCGTGACCGAGGTTACCGAGGAGCTCGGTCTCTCCGAGTACACGACGGTCAACAGCCTGCGGGTCCTGATGGCCGTGCAGCTGATCACCAAGCAGCGCGGCCCGGCGGTCCGACGAGGCGTGCCTCCGTATGTGTACCGCCCGACGGCCCATGGCGAAGACCTCGCGATGCGGTTCCCGGCAGAGGCGACCGCGTAAGGCCGAAATAGCCCCGATTCCCTCACCATCTCCGAATGTACGACGCGGTCGTGGTGGGCGCCGGACCGGCCGGCGGAATGGCCGCACGGGCCCTCGCCGCCGCGGGCTTCCGGACCGCGATCCTTGAGAAGAAGAAAGTCGTCGGAGAGCCCGTCCAGTGCGCGGAAGGCGTGAGCGAGTTCGGACTCGCGTCGAACGGCCTCCGACCTCGGGATGAGTGGGTCGCCCAGCGCGTCTCCGGCGCGAAATGCATCGTGCCGAACGGGACCTGGTTCTACATCACCCGCCTTCCGGGCTACGCGATCAACCGCCCGATGTTCGATCGCTGGCTCGTCGACGGCGCGGTGGACGATGGCGCCGAGCTGCGCACATCGACCAAGGTCACCGGGATTACCCGTCACGACGGCGGATGGCGGGTCGAGGCGAACGGCCAGACGATTGATACGCACATCGTGATCGGTGCGGACGGACCGGCGAGCTTCGTTGCGCGCCAGGCGGGCCTCGTGAGGAGCCTCGAACGAATCGGCGCATACGAGTACCGGTTCCGCCGCGAAGACGTCCCCCTCCTGGATCCGCAGTTCTTCCTCCTCTACATCGGCGAAGCGTACAAGGGCGGTTACGCGTGGATCTTCCCGAAAGGCGATTCAGTCAATGTCGGCGCCGGAGGTCACATCGACGCGCACGCCGCCACGGTGGACTTCTGCCGCAAGTTCGGCATCGACGTCGACCGGAAGACGCAGACCATCGCCGGTTCGATTCCGTCGCGGTACGACCTGACCGCGCTCGCGGCTCCCGGCTTGGCAATCGCGGGAGATGCCGCGGGCATCACGAACCCGCTCAATGGGGCGGGGATCCACCCCGGAATCTTCAGCGGGCGAATCGCGGGCGAGTTCGCGGTGACCGCATTGGAGCGGGAGGATCCGACGTCCATGATGACCTATGACCGGGCGATGAAAGCGTCCCCGTTCCTCGACCCTCTCCTGTTCTGGATGATCGAGCGCATCCGTCGATGGGGTGATCGCCTGATGAATTCCGTCGGCGAGGAATTGGACGGACTCGATTGGCGGGCCGTCAACCCACGAATGATCTTGTCCGTACTCCTCCGAAAGCCGTGGCTGGGAATCCACGCGCGCGAATTCTATCGGATGATCCTCGCCCTCGAGCTGTGCGACCGATACGGATGGTAATCGAGATTTCTTCGTACCATCGACCGAAGCTTAGATAGCTCCTCCGGCATTCCCGCGCGCGATGCCCGCGGAGGTCGCGAGCCGTGCGATCCGCGCGGGCAGTCGTCTCGAGCGGATCCTCGCCTCGGGGGTGTTCGCGGTGACCGCGGAGATCGCCCCGCCGGCGTCCGCCGACGCGTCGGAGATTCGAGGCCATGCGGCCGTCTATCGGGGGACTGTGGATGCGTGCAACATGACCGATGGCCAGCGCGCGCTCGTCCGCATTTCCTCCCTTGCTGCCGCGACGATCGCCCTGCAAGAAGGCGTCGAGCCGATTATGCAGATGGTCTCGCGAGACCGAAACCGCATCGGCCTCCAATCGGATCTCCTCGGGGCCTCGGCCCTCGGAATCCACAATGTCCTCTGCCTGTGGGGCGACCCTCCGACCGCAGGAAACGAGAAAGACGCGAAAGCCGTCTTCGACCTCAGCACGGAGGAGATGATTGCGACGTTCCGAGCGCTGCGGGACACTGGGATCCTGCGGGGCGGCGACAAAGTCGAGCAGGCGCCCAAGGTGTTCATCGGCGCGGCTGCGGACCCGTTCCGCGGTTCGAAGGAGGAATCATTTGGGAAGCTTCGAGCAAAGGTCACCGCGGGCGCGGACTTCGTCCAGACCCAAGGCGTCTACGATGTGGACGCGTTCGAGGAATGGATGCGCTTGGTGCGGAAGGAATGGCTCCACGACAAGGTGTACATCCTCGCGGGCGTCATCCCGCTAAAGTCCGCGAAAATGGCCCGGTTCATGGTCGAGAAGCTGGGCGCGGTCGTCCCGAAACACATCTTGGACCGAATGGAACGCGCTCCGAATCCGAAGGCGGAAGGTGTGAGCATCGCGGTGCGGACGATCAAGGCACTCAAGAAAATCGAGGGCGTCCGCGGGGTCCACATCATGCCGATCGGATGGGAGGAAATCGTGCCCGATCTCGTGAGGGAGGCCGGGCTCCTTCCTCGGCCCGATCCGACGCCGTGAGGGCATTTCCCGCGCGCGGTCATCTGGACTCACCGAAGACTTAATTGCATTCTCCCCATTGCCACCCGGTAATAGGGATGGTTTCCCCCCGCCGGGCTCTCTTCAGCGTGTCGGACAAGGAGGGCCTCGTCGAGTTCGCTCGGGACTTGCGCGGGATCGGTTTCGAATTGATTGGCACGGAAGGGACGGCGAAGACCCTGAAGGATGCGGGTCTCCCGGTGATGACCGTCGCGGACTACACCGGGCTCCACGAGGGCTTGGGTGGCCGCGTGAAGACGCTCCACCCAAAAATCTTCGCCGGCATCCTCGCTCCCCGCGGCGATGAGAAGGACCTCGCGGACCTGGGTGCCGTCCCGATCGACATGGTCGTCGTGAACCTGTATCCGTTCGAAGCCACGGTGGCGAAGCCGGACGTCGGGTTTGAGGAGGCCGTCGAGAACATCGACATCGGCGGCGTGTCGCTGATCCGGGCCGCCGCGAAAAACGCCGCGCGGGTCACTGTCATCGTCCGGCCCGAGCGGTACTCGGACGTCCTCCACGCGCTCCGGGAACACCGATCAATCCCGGAGAAGCTCCGAAACGAACTCGCCATAGAGGCGTTCGAGTACACGTCCCGCTACGACGCCGCGATTTTCAATTACCTCGCGAAGCGACAAGGGACCGCGCTCCCGCCTGCGCTGCGCCTGGCGTACGACAAAGTCGGTGACCTCCGCTATGGGGAGAACCCGTATCAGAAGGCGGCTCTGTACCATGAGCCCTTCCCGTTCGCCGCGACGGCGACCGCGGAGAAGTTGCAGGGGAAGGAGCTGTCGTACAACAACCTGATCGACCTCGATGCGGCGTTGCGCCTCGCGACGGAATTTGATCGACCGGCGGCCGTCGTGATCAAACACACGAATCCGTCTGGGGTGGCCCTGGCGTCGACACTCGCCGAAGCCTATCCACTCGCGCATGCCGCGGACCCGGTCTCCGCCTATGGCGGCGTGGTCGGATTGAATCGTCCCGTCGATCTCGCCACCGCGAAGGCGATGAGGAAGGACGTCCTCGATGCCGTCATCGCGCCGGAGTACGAGCCGCAAGCCCTCGACCTCCTGAAATCAAAGAAGAAGGGGACCTTCCTGATCCTGCGGACTCGCGGACCGTTCCGGAAAGACCACGGGATCGACATGGTCCGCGTCCTGGGCGGGGTCCTGCTCCAGACGACGGACTTTCCAACCCCGCGTCCCGAGACCTTCAAGGTCGTGACGAAAGTGTCGCCGAACGCGGCCCAGATGCGCGACATCCTGTTCGGGATCCTCGTGAGCCGCTACGTGAAATCGAACTCGATCGTCCTCGTCAAGGGGGAGCGAACGGTCGGGGTCGGCGCCGGACAGATGAGCCGCGTCGATGCGTGCATGCTCGCATGCTACAAGGCGAAAGCCGCGGCCCGCGGGAGCGTCGCGGTCAGCGACGCGTACTTCCCGTTCCGCGACGGCGTCGACGAACTCGCGAAAGGCGGCGTCGCGACGGTGGCTCAGCCGGGCGGATCAATCCGCGACGACGAGGTCATCGCAGCCGCCGACGAGCACGGAATCGGCATGGTGTTCACGGGAATCCGGTTGTTCAAACATTGAGGGACCGCGATGGGCCGAACCAAGGTCGGAGTACTCGCCTCGGGGCGGGGCACGGATTTCCAAAGCCTCGTGGACGCGCGCAAGCACGGAGACTTGGACGTCGACCTCGCGGTCCTCGTCTGCAACGTCCCGGGGGCGCCCGTGCTCGAACGCGCGAAAGCCGCGAAAGTCCCTGCGGTCGTCGTGGATCACCGCCCGTTCGGCAAGGACCGCGAAGGCTTCGAACGGGAGGTCGTGAAAGTCCTTCGGGCAAAAGAGGTCGGGCTGGTCGTCTTTGCCGGCTTCATGCGCCTGGTCTCGGCGTCTTTCATCCGCGAGTTCCCGAACCGAATCATCAACATCCATCCATCGCTCCTCCCGGCGTTCCCCGGAGCTCGCGCGCAGCGCGACGCGATCGCCGCCGGCGTCAAGGTCTCCGGCTGCACGATCCATTTCGTCGATGCGTCCGTGGACGGGGGGCCCATCATCTTGCAGAAAGCGGTGCCGGTCCACGAGGACGACACGGAGGAGACCCTCGCCGCCCGCATCCTCGAGCAGGAGCATGTCTTCCTGCCGCTCGCGGTACGGCTCTTCGCGGAGGGCCGCCTGAACGTGGACGGCCGACGCGTGTGGATCGACACCCGCGGAATCAAGATCCCGCCGATGGCCTAGCCCACCGAGATGGGCCACAAAATAAAGGGCCGTCCAGGAATTCTGAACGGCCTCGTTGTGGAGGGATGCTTGTCTAAGCGACCTGACAATGGACAAATGCTATAAGACGGTTTTCCGACGTCGCTCGGCGGACCGTGGAAAGACGTATCCGGCAAGCGAAAGAAAAAAAGGGTAGGCCGTTCGCCGTTTCAAGAAAACCGGGGAACGGCCTCGTTGTGGAGGGATGCTTGTAACCGTTCCTAGAGGCCAGTGATATTTGAACATTTCATCATCCGGTTCGAACGAGGCTCGGAACCTAGTCCTGAGTCGTTGCTCCAACGGAGCGACGGCCGGTCGCGAATCCCTTGTCACGAAATTCCGCAAGCCTTATGGCGACCTCGGCCGTTCGACGGAGCGGCGCGCCACGATGAAAGGAGTCGGGAAGTTCGGCGAAGTCATGGCCGGCGAGAAGGGCAAGGTCAGTTACGACGAGGTCGCCGCTCGCCTCGAGAAGATCATCCACTCCGGAAGCCAACGCAAGCCGATCACGGACTTCGTCTGCCGGGAGCTGCGGAAGATCCCGCACTACACGTGGGTCGGAATCTACAACGTGGACGGATCGGAGCTGGTCCTCGCCTCCTGGTCCGGGCCCAGCGCGACCCTGCACCTGCGCATCCCGATCGGCGAAGGCATCTGCGGGGCCGCCGTGATGGACAAGGCGACGGTCATCGTGCCGGACGTGAACGACGACCCGCGGTACCTCCAGTGCTTCATCAACACACGGGCGGAAATGGTCGTGCCAATCCTCCGAGACGGCGCCGCGATCGCGGAGATCGACATCGACTCGGACCAGCTGAACGCGTTCACGCCAACGGACAAGGAGTTCGTCGAGTGGGTCGCGGTGGAACTCCTGCGGATCCTCTGAGATCGCGTCACAAGCGGAACTCGCCCCACACGCGAATGAACGTGTCAACCTGGTCCGGCGTCGCCAGTTCGTACGCGGTCATGAGGCGCGCGACCGACTTCGGGTCGACGACGCGGTACTGGCGCTCGGTCCGGTCGGCATGTTCGACGATCCCCGCGGCCTGCATCTTCTTCAGGTGATGCGAGAGGGTCGACGGCGAGACGGGCACCTGCTCGAGGATCTCCTTGTGGGTCGCCCCCTCCCGTTCCATAAGGAAGTCGATCACCTTCAGGGGCACCGGCTGCCGCAGGAACGCGAGGATCTGCTTCTCCGCCTCCGTGAGGGCGGCGCGGACCTCCGCCTGACCCGGCGTCGATCGCGGATAGAATCGTTTGTACTCCCCATCCATCGCGGACGTGATTAGCTCGTGCTTCTCGAGGAACCGGAGATGGTAATCCGCGAGGGTGATCGACAGGTTCAGGGCTCGCGATAGCTCACGAAGATGGAAACCCGGATTCTTGCGGACGAAGTCATACAGGTCCTTCCGGGTCTTGACGGACAGGATCTCCCGGTCCATGAGACCACGCGGCGCTCAGCGCCGCAGAGTGAAGCCGTAGAACAGAGCGAGGATCACGAGGTCGAGCGATCCGGACAGCAGGAAGATCTGTCCCGAGGGGAGCGAGAGGGCGAACAAGGAAATCGTCAACACGAGGGCCTTCAAGAAAAAGATGCCGAACGCCGCGGCCAGGTACGCGAGATGCATGTCCTTCGCCCTCCGGAGGGCAAGGACCGCAATCACCGTGAGCACGAGCGCGAAGACCGATTCGGCCGCGAGGAGAACGTTCTCGATGGCCACCATTGGGGACCGCCCCCCACCGTAAAGGGCCCGGGTGTTAAGGATTCCGGCCTTATTCTTCGCGTTTCTTGCGGCGGCGATCCGCAACGATGACGGTGAGCGCGATGAGGATCACCGCGGCGGCGAGCGACCCCGCGTAGAGGACCAGGTCCCCCTGGAGCTCGGGCGGACGTGTCACGACCCCCTTGTACGCGGCGCTATCGACGCCGAGGACCGGATCGTGGACGAGCCTCACTGGGGACCGGGCCTTGGTCAGGGAGTAGGCCAGGTACAGTTCGTAGGAATTCGGAACCCCGGTCGAGAAGTTCGAGTAGCTCACGGGGATCTCGAGACCGTCCGCGATCGCCGATTTGGACCAGGAGAAGAACACGGTCGCCGGGCTCGCCTCCGGGCCTCCGGTCACGTTGATGCCAGCCTCGCCGTCCGCGAACTCGTTCACGTCATCCCAGCTCCGGTTGCCGTACTCGAGGCTCTTCGTCGTGTTGATGCGCACGTCGAGGCCCAGGCTCGCCCCGGGCGAGACGGTCACCCCATCGACTGTCAGGTCGAGCTTGACCTCCATGGGAGTCAGGACTCGATGGTTGGACAGGCGAATGAACCGTTCCGCCACCGTGACGTTCAAGGTCATGTTCACGGTGGTGCTTCGGATCGACAACTCGGTGACGAGCCCGCCATCCGCGCTCTCCAGCTGGGTCTTCGTGACGGGGGCGTTGGCGAACGCGGTCGTCCCCAACGTCGTCCCGACGCCGACGGTCTCGCCCGGATCGATCCGGTTGTTCCCGTTGCTGTCCATCCATTCGACGAGGTTCCTCAGCTCGAGCTGGTACGAGCTGTCGCTTCCTCGGGCCCGCTGATAGGAGACGAAGAACGTGCCGGCTTCGTACGACACCTGGAACTGATCCGAGAACGGGGCGCTCGCCAGACGGCTCACGATCGAGAACTCATTCCCGGCCGATGCCGCGACGACGTTGCGCTGGGTCGCCGCCTCGACCGAATCCGGGATGCCATCTCCGTCCGAGTCGCTCTCGGCGGGCCGGAGCGTCAGCACCGCCAGCGTGGAACCGATGAGGAGCGCGGCGGCGCCGGCCGCGGCGGCCGCAAGGACAACCTGCCGTGAGCGGAGCACAGAACCGTCCTTGGACTCGATGGGGGCCGGCGCCTATAAGGAGCTTATTCTACGGTTTTCGAAGCTCCGGGAGCGCGCCCGGGCTCACGCTCGGCCTCCCCCGACTCCCCGCACCGGCGCGCCATCATTCGCGGACGACTTCTCCGAACGCCATGCGTCGGTGGACCTTCGTGATGCGGATCTTGACCTCGTCCCCGATCTTCGTCCCCGGGACGAAGACCACGAAGTTCTGGATCCGCGCGAGTCCGTCGCCTTCCCGTCCGATGTCTTCGATCTTGGCTTCGTACACCTTCCCCTCCTCCACCGGGAGGTTCGAAGGTCGGAAGCCAGACCCCGAATACGCCATCCACGACTCCATGTGGTGGCCCCTCTGCCACCGCCGCGTTTCGCATCCGCTGTACGGTATATAATGATATAGGGGTCGAGCCCACCGAGGGCGCGCGAAACTCACGATTGGCGCAGCGCGTTCAGGTCCTTTTCGACGTCGGAGGGACGAGAGAATCGGAGGCTCAGGATCAAGCAGACGATGCCGACAATCAGAACGATGAGCCCGATCGCGGTGACGAGCCGGTTCCACGGACCGAAGGCATCGAACGCGGTGAATTCGCCGACGCTGATCCGAAGCTCGTCGTGGAGCCAAGATCCCAGGGCGATCCCCGGGCCGCCGAGCAGGATTAGGAAAATGCCGGCGTAGAACAGGAACTTCTCGCGGAAGCCCGTCTTCTCTTTGACCTCGTCATCGTCGTTGGCCGAACCCTCGGCGCTCGCGGAGGGCGGCGCGGCGGTGGTCCCGGCCGACTCTTCCGTTTCGAACAGTTCCCCGCATTGAGGGCACTCCGGGGCGTCGATGGGCACGATGGACTTGCACGTCGGGCACTCCGCGACGAGGCCTTGCGAAGACGCCATGGATGAGCCGGTTCCTGTGCTACGAGCCTATAGTCGTTTCTTCCCCTCTATCCGAATTGATAGAGACGGATCCGAACTCGCTCGGTTGCCGGGACGCGGGGCGGTGCGGCCCGCTGCGGTCCGCGGTCAGAGGGACGGTTTCGGCTTCGCGAGCCAAGGGACGTGGATCTGCCCGACGAGGTCCCGCCATTCCGCGGGCATCGGCGCGCCGGATTCGTCGCGGCGGTACCAGTCTTGGACCTGGTCCACCTTGACGTCGCGGCCCGACATCGTGACCATGAGGGCGTTGCGCACGTTCGCCGCGGCCTCCGCGGCGACTTGGTTCTCGAAAATCGCCGCGTACGGCGTCTGGGACATCCACCAGAGGACGAGATAGTACGTCTTCCGGCCGGACATCCGGGGGCGTTTCGGTTTCATCGTGGGTTGGGTTCCTTCCGACGGGGGTGGGTCCGTCGTCAGAAGAATCGACGCGGTCGAACGATAAAGGGCTTGTTGGACGGTTCTCGAAACTGATACTCTGAGGAATCAGTCCTCGAACCAGGCTCCGCAGGAGCAGCGGACCGCCTCGGAGGTCACGTGGACCCCGCACCGCGGGCATGCATACACGTAATCACTGGCTCCGCCCGAGGGGCCGAAGCCTCGGGCGCAGACCGGGCATGCACCGACATCCGACGGGACGCGGGACCCGCACTCCGGACACGAGAACGTGACGGCGGACATCGGGGCGAATCGGACACCGCAGACGCACTCGGTCGACTGCTCCGAGACGAACCGGCCGCAGGTGGGGCATTGATACAACCGGACGGAGAGCTCTTTCTCCCGCGGACGTCCGCGGACGGACGTCGTCCCTTCGTTGACGTGGCGGAGATCTTCCACGATCTCGAGGAGCGTGCGCTTCCGCGGCGCGGACGACGGCTTCGGCGTCGACGTCGCGCGAGGCCGCGATTTGCGGTCGCCTCCGTAGACGCCGCCGGTGCTCCCGGCGAACGGGGAGCCGCAGTGCTCGCATCGATCGAGTTCGAACGGCGTGAGCTTGCGGCACTTCCAACAGAGGATCCGCGGCATCGTCCCCAGATTCGAGATGAGCTTGTCGAAGTCTCGAGGCGAGTTCGGGTCTTGATACGCGCGCTGCTGCAACACCGTTGGACCACGTCCCATCGGTCGCCGGCGCATCGCGGTGTTCTCCCATCACCTATTCGCCAAGACTTGCAGGCGGTGATAATCAGGACCGGTTCCGTCCGCACTCTACGGGAGGAAGACCCCGGCCGCGAATGGTTTAAATGAGCCTCTCTTCTTGGACCCGCCGCGAATGGCGAAGATCCTCGTCTGCGTCGCTTGGCCGTACGCGTCGGGTCCGCGGCATCTCGGCCACGCGGTCTCGACGTTCATCCCCGCGGATATTTTCGCGCGGTACCACCGGATGAAAAGGGACGAGGTCCTCATGGTCGGCGGAAGCGACATGCACGGCACCCCGGTGACGGTCCGAGCCGACGAGGAAGGGGTGCCCCCGAACGTCATCGCGGAGCGGTACCACGCGCTGCACCTGAAGAACATCGAGCAGCTCGGCGTCCGCTATGATCTCTACTGGAACACGGCGGACCCGCACCATAAGGCGTGGGTGCAAGAAATCTTCCTTGCGCTGAAGGAGAAAGGCCACGTCTACGAGGCGGTGATGGTCTCCCCCTTTTGCACGACGGACCAGCGGTTCCTCCCGGATCGCTACGTCGAGGGAACGTGCCCTCACTGCGGCTTCCCCCGCGCCCGCGGCGACCAGTGCGAGAACTGCGGCAATCTCCTGGATCCGTTCGAGCTGAAGGATCCGAAGTGCAAGATCCACGGGACGACGCCCATCCCGAAGGAGACGAAGCACTTCTTCTTCCGGCTCAGCGCGTTCGAAACGCCGCTCACCAAATGGGCCGCGAAAGACAAAGAACATTGGCGGCACCACGTGCTCACCTTCATGCGGAGCTGGCTCCGGGAGGGCTTGAAGGACCGGCCGATCACCCGCGACCTGGACTGGGGCATCGAGGTCCCCGTTCCCGGCTACGAGACGAAGCGGATCTATGTCTGGTTCGAGGCCGTGATGGGATATCTGACCGCGACGAGAGAATGGTACCGCCGCCGCAACCAGCCGGATGGATGGAAAGACTTCTGGCACGATCCCGAGGCGCGCCACTACTACTTCGTCGGGAAAGACAATATCGTGTTCCACACGATCATCTGGCCCGCAATCCTCCTCGGATACGACGCCAAACTCGACCTGCCGTACGACGTGACGGCCACGCAATACCTGAACTTCTCCGGGGAGAAGATGAGCGCGGGCCGCGGGAAGGGCGTCTGGCTCTCCGACCTCCTCGAGCGGTTCGATCCGGATCAGCTTCGCTACTACGGCGTCGCGACGATGCCGGAGACCAAGGACACGGACTTCGAGTGGGAGGACTTCGCGCAGCGGAACAACAGCGAGCTCCTCGCCGTGTACGGGAACTTCGTCCACCGCGCGATGACCTTCGCGGACAAGAACTTCGACCATGCCGTCCCGCCGGCGGACTTCCTCGATGCCGCGGACAAGAAGATGATCCGCGCGATCGAGCAGGAGTGGAACAAGGTGGGCCAGAACCTGGAGTACGTTCACCTGAAGGACGCGATGAAGGAGGCGATCCAGCTCGCGCGCCTCGGAAATCAGTACTTCGACCAGAAGGCGCCGTGGGAACTCGTCAAGAAGGATCGCGTGGCCTGCGGGACCGTGCTCCACGTCGCCTTGCGGGTCAGCCGATCCCTGGCCATCATCATGGCCCCGTTCCTTCCCTTCAGCTCGTCACGTCTCTGGCAGGCGCTCGGATATGACACGGACGTCCATTCGCAGACGTGGGAGGGGGCCCTCGAGGACGTGCCCGCCGGCCAAGCGCTGCGCGTCGGCAAGCCGCTGTTCACCAAGATCGATCTCAGCGAGGCGAAGGAGACATCCGCGGACCGCCTCGATCTCCGGGTCGCTCAAATCGCGGATGTCCAGGAGCTTCCGAACGCCGACAACCTGTACGTCCTCCAAGTGGACATCGGAGGGGAGAGACGACAAATCGTCGCCGGCATCCGAAAGAATTACCCCAAGGACCAACTTCGCGGTCGGAAAATCGTCGTCCTCGTGAACTTGGAGCCGGCCAAGCTCCGGGGAATCGAGAGCCGGGGAATGCTATTGGCGGGGGAAGACAAAGCGGACGTCGGCCTCGTGCGACCACCGGACGCCGCACCGGCCGGATCGCAGGTCCTCGGGGTGCGAGGGGCGCCGATCCTGGCATTCTCCGAATTTCAGAAGTACAAGCTCCAGGTCGGCCCGGATGGAACCGTCCTCTTCCTCAGTCCGGAGGGGGAAGCACGAACCACCCTCGCGGTGGACGGCACTCCTCTCAAAGTCGACAAGGGCATGAAAGAAGGGACGTGGGTGCACTAGGCATCAGTGGACGCCCGCGATGACCGCCACGGCAATCGCCTGTGCGCGGAGGCCGAATCCGAGTGCGAGCTCCCGTTCGATGTCATGAACTCCGGGTCCATCATCTCGAACCGGACACCGCCCCAGGTGATCTTACCGACGGCAACCGGTTCGCTGCCCCGGAAGAGGGTCACTCGATTGCCGAGCATCGAGCCGACGCGGTAGATGCGCCCCCGCCAAGGAAACGTCGTGTTGCGCCACTGGAATCGAATCTCCAACGAGCCGGACGGGGACTGAATCGTGAGTCGGTCCCACCAGCCATCGTACTGGACGCGGCCGACCCCGCCGCGAGCTCCGACGACGAGACGCCACCCATGCCGACCCCGGCGAACCGCGATTTCTCGGCCGCCGACAAGCACTCGGTCTCGCAGGATGCCGAGCTTCGACTCGACGATCACGGTCTCGACATCGAGGCCCGGCCGCATAAGAGCTCGCGGGGAATCCCGGTGCGCAAGCCTTTAAGCGAAAGGGCCACGGTGCGGCCCCCTTCATGCTCCTCGACCTCCACAACCACACGAAGTACTCTCCCGATTCCCGCGTCGATCCGGCGGCGCTTGTGGGTGTCGCCCGAAAGATGCGTCTTGCAGGAGTCGCGATCACAGACCACAATTCCGTGGGCGGGATCGCGGTCGCGGAGGCCGCGGCAGGCCACGACTTCCTCGTGATCCCGGCAATCGAGGTCTCGACGAGATCCGGCCATGTCCTCGGGTATGGAATCCGCGAGGTCATCCCCCGGAATCTCTCGGTGGCGGAGACCGCGGAACGGATCGTCGCATTGGGCGGCGTCCCCGTCGCGGCCCACCCGTTCCGGTTCTGGTCCGGGCTCGGCCCCACCGCGGTTGCAGAGGCCCAGTTCCCGGCATACGAGACGTGCAACGCCCGGACGCTTCGACGGGGGAACGTCCGCGCGCGAGCATTGGCCCGCGAACGGAAGCTCGGTGAAACGGGAGGCAGCGACAGTCACTTTCTCGATGAAGTCGCGGAGGGGGTGACCGCCGTCGACGCCGGCGCGTTGCGCTTGGACGACGTACTTCAGCTCCTCTCGCAGGGCCGGACATCGGGGCAGGGGACGGATCGCGGAGCCGCCGCGACCGGCCGATACGTGTCGAAGGCCGTGAGCGAGTGGATCCTCCGCGGGATGCGAAGGATCTAGGTCACAGATGTTCCTCGATCCGCGGGATGTACTTCTCGACCGCGGTCTTCGTCTTTTGTGGATCGGCGGAAGGGGGAAGGCGCATCACGAGCAGTGCCTTGCGGCCCGCGTGGACGATGAGGTACTTGTTCGACTTGGAATGGATCACGACGGACTCGAGCGAATCCTTCGCTTCATCGGTGATGGTCATCGCGGAGCCGACCAGGACGGCGAACATCGACCCGAAGGTATCCACGTGGACGCCGCGGGGAAAGCTCCCCCCGAGATACGTTCCCGCCCGGGAAACAAGCATCGCCTCCTGCACACCCTCGTTCTGCTCGACTTCGTGGAGAAGGGACTCGAGGGCGGTCGTGTCGACCATGGCGTGTGCTCCAGGCCGGCCGACATGGAACGGGTGCGGGATTAAACCTTTCCGGCTTGAATCTCAAGGGGAAAATCGTCAGATCCCTCGGAGCAGCTCGTGCATCGCGAGGGCCACGTCGACGGCCTCCGCGCCCTTGTCGACGCGGGCCATCGCCTGTTCGTCGGTCATCCCCGGACCCGTAATCCCGAGACCGATCGGCTTGTGTGTCGCCCGTTCGATGTCAAGCAGGGCCTTCGGCACCGCGGCCATAAGCGCCTCGTCGTGCAGGGTCTCGCCTTTGATCACCGCGCCGATTGCGACCGCCGCATCGACATCCGCACGCTCCAGGAGCCGCTGGACCGCAAGGGGAATCTCGAATACGCCCGGCACGCGGACAACGGACGTGACTCGGATGTCGCGTTCTTCCGCCCGCGCAAGAGCTCTCTTCACCATGAGGTCGGCGACCTCGCGGTTGAACTCCGCGGCGACGATGACGAGCCTCACGTCCGCGTCACCTGGAGTGGCCCTGCGTCGGCGAATCCCTCCCGCTGACCCGTCCCCGCCCGCGCCCGGATCGCGGCCGGCCGGAAGAGAAGATCGTACGCGTTCGCCGCGTGCTCGCGAGTCCGTCGGTCGAACAGCCCGGCGAGCTCGGCCTCGTCCGCGGCCTCTTCTTCGTGCACCATGACGCCGAGGATGTGCCTGCCGATCTGGGCCTGCACCGCTTGGAGGCCGAAGTCCGCCGCGAGGGCGCAGTCCTTGTCCACGGGCTGGCGTCCGACCATCCCGAGCGCCAACACGAGATCGCACCCTCGGTCGAACAGGATTCGTGCGCCCGCGGCGAGGTCCTTGATGCCGGGAACCGTGTACCGCTCGACCGTGAAGCCCTCCCCCTGCTTTCGCAGTTCGTTGATCGCGGCGGAAGCCATGTCGTACCGCGAGAAGGACGTGTCGACGATCCCGATCCGTTTCAGGCGTTTCGCTTTCGGCCCGCCGGTTTTCGCCGGCGAGGCCGTGGCGGCGGGTCCGCGGCGTGACGCGTGTTTCCGCGTTCGACTTTGTCGAGTCGTTCTTGGAGCGCGAGCCATTCCGCCACCTTCCTCACGATCTTTCTCGTGCCGACGAGATCCCCTTCGAACTTCGGGAGCCGGAGGACTTTTGTTGTGAGCCCGCGCTTGCGGCACTCCGCGAGGATCCGTTCCTCGCTGTGGACCTGGTCGTACCCGATCGCGATGATGTCCGGGCGGATCTCATCGAGGATGTCGTAGATATTGCCTTCGTGGCCCAGGACGGCCCGGTCGACCGGCTTGAGCGCCTCGACCATCTGGAACCGGGCCGCCTCCGGCATGATCGGTTCGTGCTTGAACTTCCGAGCCGTGCTGTCCCTGGCGACGACGACCCAGAGTTCGTCGCCGAGCGCTCGGGCCTCGCGGAGGAAATACACATGACCGGGATGGAGGAGATCGAAGACCCCCGTCGCCATTACACGGACCACGAACGCCACGCTCGAACGATGTCCTGCCCTTCCAGGAAGACGAGATTCCTCGCCCGAGCATATGCCTTTGCATCTTGCTTCGAGAGAGCTCGTCCGTCGTCCGCCATCATTTCGCAGATGGTCGCGGTGGGCGCGAGTCCTGCCATGAGCATGAGGGCCGTTGTGAGTTCCGTGTGACCCCGTCGTTCGACGAGGAGCGGATCCACGGCGTTCAGGAGGGGCACGTGGCCGGGGGACCGGAATTCTTCGGCGAACCTATGGGCCGCCCATCCGTTCTCCCGTTTTGTCGCTTCCTTCGCGATGGCCGCGAAGCGCGAGATCGTCTTGGCCCGGTCCACATCCGTCACGCCGGTGAAAGTCTCGCGGTGATTGACGGAAATCGAGAACGCGCTGTGCCGATCGTATTTCATGTCCTCCTTCGAGATCGCATCGAGGACCGGATACGCGACTCCGGATCGCCGCAAGACCTCCGCCATGAACGGGAGGCCGATTCGCGCTCGGACTTCGCCTGAGAGGGTCGTGCAGATCAGACCGCCCGCTTCTTTGCGGAGCGCGCGGACGGATTCGGGCTTCACAAACTCGCTGGCGATCGTCAGGTCCGTCTCTTCTTCGCGGCCGTCGCCGTCGTACACGAGGATGAATTCGCCTCGCTGCAGGGCGGCCAACGCGCGTGCGAGGTCCACGAAATCTGAGCAGCTGGGGGGCGTATATCAAGATTGTTGTAGGAACCACTTTATTGGTTTTCACTCGGAGGGGCGGAGGCCTTATTTTGGGCGGTCCCATGGGGCCCCCCGATGTTGGAGCCGCGGGCCGTCGCACAGCTCGATCCCGGCAGAATGAGAGACATCATCGCGTCTCTCCCCGACCAAATCGCCGCGGCGACCCGGGCGAGGGCGACCCATTTCGCGGTCGACGAGGCCCAGCGCATTTTCTTGGTCGGGATGGGTGGCTCGGCGATCGCCGGCGACGTGTTCGCGGCGTGGGTCGCGGACCGCTCGAAGGTCCCGATCCAGGTCGTCCGAGATTACCACCTCCCGTCCTACGCGCGGTCCGAGGACATCCTCGTGGCGCTGTCGTATTCCGGAAACACGGAAGAAACCTTGGCCGCGACGGCCCAGGGAATCAAGCTCGAGTGCCGCGTGATCGCGATCACATCCGGTGGAATGCTGGCAGACCTCGCGAGGAAGAGCGACTTCTCTGTGTTCGATGTCCCGACGGGACTCCCGCCGCGAGGCGCATTCGGCCATCTCTTCGGGATCCTCGCGGCGATCAGTCGGGATTGGACGTACTCGGATCCGAGAGGCGAGCTCGATGAGGCCGTTGCGCACTTGAGATCCATCCGCACGAAACTGCGTCCGGAGAGCGGCATGCGCTCCAACCGCGCGAAAGCCCTCGCCGTCCGCATTCGAGCCACCGTGCCGATCATCTATGCGGCGCCTCCCTTCTCGGCCGTCGCGAGACGGTGGCAGACGCAGCTGAACGAGAACTCGAAGGTCCTCGCATTTTCGTCCACGTTTCCTGAGGCCGACCATAACGAACTCGTCGGATGGGTCGAGGATCCGCGTGCGCGATCGCATCGCCCTATCCTGCTCCGTGACCGCGACGAAAGCACGGCGATGCGACGACAGCTCGACATCACCGTTTCCCTCATCGCCAGGAAGACGAAAGTCGAGGAGATCCGGGACGACGGGCCGACCCTCGTGAGCCGGATGCTCGGCACGTTGTTTCTCGGGGATTACGTGAGCTTGTATCTGGCGGTCCTGCGTCGCGTCGATCCGATGGTGCTCAAGCCGATTGTTGCGCTGAAGCAGAAACTCGCCGCCGCTCGTCGAAAAAGCTGAACGCCCGGGGGGAGATTTGAACTCCCGAGGCCTTGCAGCCACGGCGTCGCTGGCAGCGGTAGTTCAGGCCGACTCCAGCGCCGCGCCCTACCGGTCTAGGCGACCCGGGCATTTTGCCAACAGCCCGTTCCGGGACTGTCGGCGTGGACTCCACCGGACTAGGCGACCTCAGCACCCAGTGCCGTGACCATCGGCTGCGTCGTAATAAAGATTCCTCGGTTCTTACGCGGGCGATGCGCGAATGGAACGAGCGAGTTCGACGCGCTCGCGGCCCGGAGGATGGCTGTAAAACAGCCACTTCTCCCATGGCTTCGGGTCCGCCACGCCGAGGTTCTGGTCGTGGAGCTTCGCCATCGCCGTTGCGAAGTTCGCCGGGTCATGTGTGAGCTCGAGGGAGAATCGATCCGCCCGCGCCTCCCGCGCGCGGGACCACCACAGCTCGAGCGGCCGAAGAGGGAGAGAGACGAGGCCGAGCACCGCCGCCAAGAGCGGCAGCCCGGCTATGTCGCCGATCGAGCGAATTCCGAACGACGAATACAGAATCCCATAGATCCACGCGGCGACCGCCAGGACGACGAGAGACGTCGCGGAACCCAACACGAAGCCGCGGAGCGGATCGAGGAACTTCTGATGGGCGAGCTCGTGCGCGAGGACGGTCTCCACTTCCTCCGGCCGGAACTCGCGAAGGAGCGTGTCCGTGACCACGACGCGCCGCGTCCGCCCCAGGCCCATGACCGCGGCATTCGAACGCCGTGTTTTCTCGGAGGCGCGAAGCTCGAACACGCCCACGATCGGGACCTTCGCCTGGGCGGCGAGCGATTCGAAACGGGCCCGGAGGTCCGGATCTCCGAGGGGTCGGAAGCGATAGAACAGGGGCACGAGTACGATGGGCGCGAGAAACGCGAGGACAATAGAGACGACGAGGCTCATCATCCAGGCGGCGAGCCACCACCACGTCGGCCAGATGGCGAGCAGCCAGAGCAAGACGTAGCCCACTGCGACCGTCGCGGCGAGTCCGAGGCCGAGTGACTTCGCAAGATCTTTCAGCCATCCGGCGAAGGGTTGAGAGGACAGTCCAAACGCCCGGTCCCACCGATATCCAGCGACGTAGCGAAACGGGAGATCGATCGCGGTCACGAACGCGAACAAGGCGGCCAGAAACGTAACCTTGGCCGCCCACGAGGGCACGTGCAAAGAAAGCACCCAATCGCGCAACGCACCCGCCCCGCCGAACACGAGGGTTAGCGTGAGGGCCGCCGCGACGGCCGAACGGATCGCCGACAATCGGATGCGCAGCGACCGTAGCCGACGTGCGGTCGCCTGACGTTCGACGTCGAAGCCCCAGGCGTCGACCGACACGCGCTCACTTCCAGAGTCGCGGGTACGTCCCCGGGGACATCAGCACGCGGGCGGTGTCCGCGGCGGCACCGGACTTCGCGATGATGATCCGATCCGACGTCATGAGCGCCTTCGCGATCGCGACCGCCTCGCCCTTCCCCGTGTACACGCCGACGAGGTCGCCGGCCCGGATGTGGTCGGACAGCTTCGCGACGCCCGGGACCGCGAGGTTCGCGCCATGGCAGATCGCATCCACGGCGGTATCCTTCACGACGATCCGCGGCAGATGCCGCAGGAGGTCCTCCACCGGCCGGAGGATCGCGCGGACGGACGTGTCGTCGCCGTCTTCCTTCCAGTAGGCGAGCGCGTCCCGGAACGCGTTCAGCGGATGGGCGTCCGCTTCGCCGAACGTCGCGGCGCGCGTCCGGCGCAGGTCGACCAGGTTCGCGCCGACGCCGAGCGCATCGCCGATGTCCGCGCACAAGGTGCGAATGTAGGTGCCGGATTCACACCGCACCCGGAAGAGGACGTTCCGGCCATCGACCTCGAGCGGCTCGAGCTCGTAGACGTGCCGTGTTCGCTGCTCCCTCTTGACGGCCGACCGGATCGGAGGGATCTGATAGATCTCCCCGACGAACCGGCCCATCATGGACCGGACGCGCCGCTCGTCGACGTCCTGGTGGAGTTGCATCACGCCAACGTATTCCTTGTCCCCTTCGAGGACGGCCTCGAGCGCTCGCGTCGCGTCGGCGAGAGCGACCGGGAGGACGCCGGTCACGCGCGGATCGAGGGTGCCGGAGTGGCCCGCCTTCGGGACGCCGAACATGTCCCGCACCCAGGCGCTGACCTGGTGGGACGTCGGGCCCGCCGGCTTGTCCGCGATCGCCACGCCGAGTCGGATCCGTTCCTCGATCGACCGGTCCTCGGGTCTCGTTCCGTACTTCGAGTCGGGCACCTCGTGGAGGACGACGAGGTCGCTCATCCCCCCACCCGCGCGGCGATCTTCGCGATGACTTCGTCCGGGGTCCGCGCCCGCGAGTCGATCACGAGATCGAAGATTCGGGTGTCCCCGACGTCGATTCCGTAAATCGATTTGTACCGGATCCGTTCCGACCGCTCGCGCGAGAGGATCTCGCGTTTCGCCTCCTCCACGGTCGTCCCCTCTCGGCCGGCGATTCGTTTCGCGCGAACCGCGAGCGGCGCATCGATGAGCACCTTGAGACACGGGATCTGCTCCTTCACGAGCAGGTACGCCTGAATCCGTCCATCGACCACGACGTCCCGGCCCTCGGCCACGTGGGTCCGGATCTCCGAGAGGACGGCGGCATCCAGCGCGCGGTCGATGCTCGGATCGCCCTCCGCGGCGCGGCCGAACGCTTCGAGGCTCAGGCCCCGTTCCTTCGCCATCGCCCGGAACCGCATGCCCGCGGACACGAGGACCGATCCGCGCGCCGCGGCCCACCGCTCCGCGACCGTCGTCTTGCCACTGCCGGGCGGCCCTCCGATGACGAGGATCATCGACGTCCCTCAGGCGGTCTCGTCCACTCACTCCCGGAGCGGAACGCCCATCGCCTGGAGACGCCGTCGGAACCGGATGTACTTCAGGACGCGGACAACGATCTGCCCGAACGGGATGGCGAGCAGAGAGTACAGCAGGACCCAGGCCGGGAACACGTAGCCCGGGTTATTCAGGAACACGTGGTTCGACCACGGCACCGCGATCCACTGGTTCCCGCGGGCCTGCAGCACGACGTCGACAAAGAGCCGGAGCCACGTGAAGATCACGATGAACAGGAAGATCGTCCACGCCGTTGACTTGTACGGCGTCGACATCATGTCCATCTGGTCCTTCGCGAACCCCTTCTGGACTTCCTTGAGCTGCGCGAGCCTCGTTTGCTGGCCCTTTCGCATGGCTTCCATATTCTCTTTCCGCCACGCCGACATGACCTTCTGCGTGCGGGCCATCTTCACCCAGTTCGTGTAGTGGTCCCGGATGATCGAGCCGATCGTCGTCGTCAAGATGCCCGCGAGGAGAATCGTCAGGACCGGAAGGGTCCCACCGAAGCCGAAGAGCGGGAACAGGATCGCGTCCGCCCCGCGCGCGAACCCGAGCCCCACTTGCTGGTCGATGATCGCGTACAGCGCGAGGAGGAACAGGAAAATCATGAGGAACCGGGACAGGCTCGCGCGGCTGAACGGCGATGGCGGCCGGACCGCCGGGGCCGTCTCCTCGGTCGCGTCGTCCGTCGCCTCGTCCGTCGCTTCCTCGGCCTCTTCCTCCGTTACCTCTTGGGCATCCGAAGAGCCGGAATCATCGGCCACGGGTGTGCCAATGGACGTGCCGATATAAGGATTTGCAGCGTCGCATCAGGAGGGAATCAGCCGTTGTCCGCCGGCGTCGGCGCGGTGCCGAGAGCCGACTGGATTTTCGTCGCGAGGTCCTCGTATCGCTGCGTGAGGGCCTTCTCCTGCTTCTGGAGGGACTTCACCCGGATCGTGAGGGTCTCCTTGTGCTCCTCGAGCTCTTTCTTCAGTGCCTCGCGATCGTCCTGCCGGACGAGCAGCATCCCGATGCTCTTGTACACCGGCGTATCGTCCTTAATCTTGCTCAGTTCCTCCAAGGTCCCTTCGATCTCGCGCAGCTTCGCCTCGAGTTGGACGCGTTGGCTGCCGAGGACCTGGAGCTGGTTCTGCAGCTGTTGGTACTGGGCGATCTGGTTCTGAAGCTGCGGGGAAATGTCCTTCACGCCTTCACCTCGTGGCGAACGCGGGCCGCGACATCGGCCCAGCGCAGGTACGAGTTCACGGCGGCTCGCAGCGCACCCGTGTCGTCCGCGTCGATCGTGAGGGTGAGGCGACCGGGGGCCGAGCGCATCGCGACGCGTGCCTTCGGGACGTCGCGTCCGGTCTCCGGCCGCAACGCCTCGTACACCACGCCGGCCTCAGGACCGGAAAGCACGATCGTCGCGCGCCGCATGGTCATCGCGCCTTGACGACCTTCTTCACGTTCGGACGCTCTTTGTAGAACATCTTGGAGCCGCAGCGCTCGCACTGAATCCCGACCGTGTTGATGTTCGCCCGGATCGGCTCCAGGCACTTCGCGCACTTGTACATGTCAGGCCTCCTCCGCCTTCGCTTCCGGCTTCGGCGCGGTCTCCGTGACCTCCCGCTTGAACGAGGTCGTCACGATCGGCCGGTAGGCCCCGCCGGCGAAGACGTAGCCGCATCGGCGGCACGCCCAGACGCCCGTCGATTTCCGACGGACCGAGATCGCGGCGCACCGTGGACACGTGTGCCGCCCTTTCAGGCCCTCCTCGATTTCTTGGACGCGGCGGCGGATTCGCACCCCGTAGCGGGGGCCGAAACGGGCGACGATGCCTGCCTTTCGCGTGCGACGGGCCATGGAGGATCTCAGGAGGATTGAAGGAGCGGGCGGATGTCGCGGCCGACGCGCTGGGCCGTCTCGATAATCCGCTTCACCTCTTCGTAAGTAAAGCTTCCACTTAAGCCTTTTTGCATCGCGCGGATGTCGCCGTTCTCATCCGTCGTGACGGTGAGTCGAGCATCGGCCATGCGCTCCTCGTCGAGGCTCGGATCGACGAGCAAGAGGTCCTTGATCTTCGCGGTCGTCACGCTGACGGGCCAGTGCTCCACCGGGAGCGGGAAGTCGTCGCCAAGGCCTTGGCCCTTCGCCGGCGCAATCGTCGAGGAGAGGGCCGCGACCGCGCCGTACGAGCAGGCATCGAACAGATTCCCGTCGTAATCGAGGACGTGGATGTCGATGAACAGGATCCAGACCTTCTCTTTCGGTGTGATACACAGCCGCTCCATGTTCACCATCTTCGACTCGCGGATCCCGCGGTCGACGACCCGGGCGAGCTCGATCGCATCGGGCCGCGGTGGGCCGGCTTCGAAGGTGGGACTCGCCATCGGGATCAATTCGACGCTCGTCGAAAGGACCCCGGTGTTCGGGGTGTCGGGATACGGTTCGCCGACGGACATCTTGATGCCGACCAGTACGTCGGTGTTCCCGAGCTTCACGCGGGCGCTTCCTTCGGCCGTCTTGACGAACGACCGGGCGACGCTCACCTTCCGAGGCTCGTCGAGGCGACGTCCGTCGACCCGCTGTCCCGTCGATGCGAGACGATAGACGTGGGCCCGCATCAGCTCGGAGACGATCTCTTCGCTCATCAGATCCCCTCCGGGCCGAAGTCGTCTTCGCGCGGCTGTTCGGGCTCCGGCTCGACCGGTGCCGCCGCGGGAGGCGCCTCCTTCAGGATGTCTTCGAGGGTGACGGAATAGCGACGTCGGAGCGCATCGCGCTGCATCTCGTAGATCCGCTTCGTCGCGTCGATGGACAGGCCCATCGCCTTCTGGAACTCGTCGTACGTGAGGTGGCCGTCCATCTGCAAGAGGACGACATCCCCGGTCCGGGGCACGATGGCCATGGGGCAGTCCGCATCCCCGAAGTTGTCTTCGTCTTTGTTGAGGTCGAGGCAGACGACGTCGTCGATCTTCCCTGAGGCGCACGAGGTGACGAGGTCGCGCATCGGGACCCCCGCGTCGGCGAGGGCAACACTGGCCGCCGTCAGACCGGCACATCGCGTCCCTGCGTCCGCTTGGAGGACCTCGATGAAGATGTCGACCGACGTGCGCGGGAACTGTTCCTTGAAGACGACCGAGCTGAACGCCTCGGAAATGACCTTCGAAATCTCCACGGACCGCCGATCGGGTCCGGGCCGCTTTCGGTCGGACACGCTGAAGGGCGCCATGTTGTACCGGCACTGGACGAGGGCCCGCGCGGGATCCTGGAGGTGCCTCGGGTGCGCTTCGCGCGGACCGTACACCGCCGCGAGGACCTTGTTCCCGCCCCATTCGATGTACGCGGAACCGTCCGCCCGCCGCAAGACGCCCGCTTCGATCCGAATCGGTCGCAACTCATCGAACGACCGGCCATCCAGTCGGCGTCCGTCGGAGTTAATCAGTTTCATCTCTTTTTCGATGTGCTCGATGTCTTCCATGGAAAACCTTCCTTAGGAGGGCCTCGGCCCTCGCCCTCGTCCTTTCTCCCGCTCGATTAGTTCGCGCACGGCTTCCGTCAGGCCGACCGCCTGGGCCCGCTCCTCGATCAGGCGGATCGCCATCGTCGCGATCGCGGCGCTGCGGTCATCCCCGTCCAGCCAGATCCGCCCGTTCTGCCCCACGTAGATGCGACACCCGGTCAGGTCCATGATCAGAGACACCATGCTCCCTTGCTTGCCGATCACCCGCGGGACCTTGGTGGGCGAGATCTCGATCACCATGCCACCGGTCAGGCGTCGGGCCTCGCGCTCCTGCATCGTCAGTTGGACGCGCTTGATCTCGTCGACGCTCAGGACATGACACATGATCACGTCGCCGACCTTCAGGTACCGCGCGGTGTCGCCGAATTCGACCCGCCAGGGCGATTCCGTCGCGTGGAGGGGAGCGGGATACGGAGAGTTGATATCGACGAGCCAATGGGATGGGCCTTGGTCGACCACCTCGCCGATGACGGCGTCGCCCCGTTGCGGGATGTACCGCCCGTTGAGCGGGATCACGCTGACGAGGCCCTCGTGCTCGTTCCGAATGCCCAGTTGTGCCGCGAAAACACGTCCGCCTTCGCTGTATGTGCCAGGCCCGGGTTTCAGCCCAGGGCCGCCGACGGCTTCGCCCGGAATGACAATCGGGCGGAGCGCCCCACTGCTCTGCATTGGTATCTCTCTCTCACGCAACGCGTCGAAACCGAGGCGGCTACTTGAGGCTTCCGGTTAATCGGCGATCCGGATCGGATGGCCGGTCTGCAAATCTCAAATGCGCTGCTCGGCCTTGAGGATCCGAGTCTCGACGTTTCCTTTCGTCTTCGCGTTCAGCCTTTCCAGGAACTCGGTCTGCAAGCCGGCCGGCATCTCGACCACGCCGATCCAGGCTCCGGTGGGAGACCATTCTTCCTTGACGATCGTGCCGAACGACTTGATGTCCCCGTAGGCCTTCGCGCTGTCCTCGGCGCTGAGCTTCACCGCGATCCGAACCTTCTCGAAGCGAATTGGGATGAGAGGCCGGAGGGCGTCGAGGACCTCCTTCACCTGCTCCTCGATGCTCTTGAACGGGTCGACGTGGACCTTCGCCTCCTCCATCGCGTTCTCGATCCGCTGCGGAGGATGGGGCGCCCCCGTCTGGGGGTTGATCGCATTCGCGGCGATGTACTGCACAATCTGTTTGTGCTTCGCCTCCAACATCTGGCGCCGCTGCTCGGTCGTCAGCTGAATCTCGCCGCGTTGGACGATCTGCTTGGCGACCGCGAGGGGCTCCGTGGTCCCGAAGAATTCCATCATCTTCTCCTCGGACGCTTTCGAGCCCTTGTGCGCATCCTTGAAAATCTCGTCGATCGCGAGCTCCCGAAGGAGATCGACCTCTTTGCCGTCCCGGATCCGCTGGACCGCGTCCGGCTTCACGAGGACCTCGAACTTCTCGCCCGCCTTCTCGATGCGGGCAATCACATATTCCTTGAAGATATCGTCGCGACGGTCCGATCGGAGCTCTTTAGGCATGACCTCGCTCGCCTAAGACGCCGTCGGGATCCGGGTGAGATACTGACCGACTTCGGTCTCCGAGAGCCGTCGGAACTTCTCCCCCTCGACGATCAGGCCGACCTCGATCGCGCGGGCGTCGAGCTTCTCGCCTTCCGCGGCCTTTTGGAGGCCCTGCAGGCCGAGGATCATCGCGTCGTCCTGGGCCATGTTCTCCTTGTACTTCTCCTCGAGGAGTTCCATGACCGCCTGGCGTCCCTGACCGATGCTCCCGGCCTTGTACGACACGAGGGCGCCGCTCGGGTCCGTCTCGAACAGATGGGTTCCGAGGTCGTCCACGCCCGCGACGAGGAGCGCCGTCCCGAACGGACGCACGCCGCCGTACTGGGTGTAGTTCTGTTTGTAGTCGCAAATCCGCTTCACGAGGAGGTCGACCCCGATCTTCTCGCTGTACGTGACCTTGTTGATCTGCGCGACGAGCCGGGCATAGTCCACGAGGACCCGCGCATCGGCTACGAGGCCGGATGTCGCCGCCCCGACGTGTTCGTCGATCTGGAAGATCTTCTCGATCGACGACGTTTCGACGAGCCGCGATCCGATCTTCTTGTCGGCCATCAGCACGATGCCGTTCTTGAACTTCAGACCCACGGTGGTGTTGCCCCGCGTGACCGCCACGCGAGCGTATTCCACCTGGAACAGGCGGCCGTCTGGGCTGAAGACCGTAATCGCGCGGTCGTACGCCATCTGGCCCGGCTGCATATGATAAACCTCGGGCCGCTAATCAAGCGGTCACTTATAAGGGTTCTTTTTGTGTTCTCGGCGAGCGCTGTCCGCGCGGTCCAAGTATTTGCGAGTCGCCGCGCGAATCGTTCCCGATGTGCCGACCGTCGTCACGCGGACCGTTTCTCCGCCGATGGCACCGATGTCGTTCAGCGCATGAATCGCGGCGTCTTTCTCGAGATGGGTGGTCCGGACGAGGCCCAACGTCCCCGCGAAGTCGACGAGCCAGAGTCGCGGCGACGTCGTCCGCAGGGCCTCCAGCACCTCTTCGCGTCGGAACGGCCGTGACCCGTCAACCCGGAACGCGATGTATCGATACCGCGGGCGGTGCGTGCTCACGCTCGGCGATGGGGGAGAAATGGAAAAAGGTTCGGGTAAAAAGAGGAGGAGGTCAGTGTACTTCGTCCACTTCGGCGGACGTCTTGACGAGGCCCGTGTACACGTCCTTGCCGAGGAGCGACTTCGACTTGACGCCCGTGATCACCAGGAGCACGCGAACCGTGTTCTGCAGGTCGTCCTCGACGGAACAACCCCAGATGATCCGCGCCTGCGGGTTGATCTTCTGGCCCACAATCTCCGCGGCCTTCTCCGCCTCGGACACGGTCAAGTCGGGTCCGCCGACGACGCGCACGAGGGCGCCGCGGGCGTGGGTCAGGTCGACCTCGCCGAGCAACGGGGATTCCAGGGCCTCGTTGATCGCGTAGTCGATCCGGTCCCGCTCTTCCTCGCTCTCGCCGATTCCGATCATCGCGACCCCGCCGCCCTTCATGATCGTCATGAGGTCCGCGTAGTCGAGGTTCACGAGGCCGGGCTTCGTGATGATCTCCGTCATGCCTTTGATCGACTGCATCAGGATTTCGTCCGCGACCTTGAACGCGGCGTTGATCGGCAGTCGGGGCACGAGCTCGAGGAGCTTGTCGTTGTAGATGACGATCGTCGTGTCGCTGAACTTGCGGAGCTTGTCCAGGCCGGCCTCCGCGTTCTCCATCCGGATGCGGCCTTCGGACTTGAAGGGCATCGTGACGACGCCCATCGTGAGGGCGCCTTCCTCCTTCGCGACGCGGGCGACGTACTGTGCGGAGCCGGTCCCGGTCCCGCCGCCCATGCCCGCGGTGATGAACACGACGTGAGAACCGCGGAGGAAGTCTCGAATCTCTTCCTCGTTCTCGTGGGCGGCCTGTTCGCCGACCTCCGGGAGGGCTCCGGCACCGAGGCCTTTCGTGAGGCGCTTGCCGATGAGGATCTTCTTCGGCGCGTGGACGGAGAGCAGGTGCTTGGCGTCCGTGTTCACGGCGGCCAGCTGCGCGCCCGTGATCCCGGCCTCGCTGCATCGGTTGATCGTGTTCGATCCGCCCCCGCCGCAGCCGACGATCTTGATCGAGACATTGATCGACTCCACAATCTTTTCGATCTCTTCGTCGTCGCCGTTCTTCTTCTTTTCCACGGCCTTGGCTTTCTCGGACTCGCGCTCTTCCTTCGCCTCGGCTTCCTGGTGCCGGGCCAGGGCTTCGTTGAGAAGTGATTTCATTGTGCCATCCCATCCCGATGGAGACTGACGGGCGGACGAATCCATCTTGCCCTATTTAAAAGTAGTCATACATCTGTCTGACAAACGCCGCGTTGACATCCGCCGAAGGGCTGCCACGGAAAAGGGGCTTCAGTGGGCCGTCGCGGCCATCGGGGCCATGTTGATCACGATCCCGGCGTTCGTGATCTCGAACGGATACACGGACTCGTCGTGGGACGAGCCTTTGTACTTCTCGACGGACAGGAAGCGCTTGATGCCCGTCTCGTCCCGGAGTTTGTGGAGGCGGAGCTCCCCGCGCGCCAGGAACGCCTCCGGAGGGACTTCGCCTTCCTCCGGGAGCTCGAGGGTGAGCAGCGAAGTGACCTTCGACTCCGCGAGGTATCGCATGAACGACTGCGTCGTGACGGTCTCCTCGAACTCGCGCATGCAGAAATATTTGAGGGCCGTCATCGAATCGATCACGACGCGCTCGTAGTTTCTCTTCAGGAACAGGTTCTTCAGCAGTTGCTGCAACGAGTGGACCGTGACTTCTTTGCTCTCGAAGTCCGGTGTCTTCCGGATCCGCTCCCCGATCGCTCGCATCTTCGCGGGCTCTTCCTCCGTGGAGATCTCGAGGATCGGCGTGGGCTCGAACCGTCGGATATCGGAGTTCGCGTCGAGGACGTCGAGGTCGTCCAGGTTCCAGCGGAATCCGCGCATGTTGATCTTCAGCTCGTTCGGGGGCTCTTCGAGGGCCACGAACAGGCATCGCTCCCCGCCTTCCAGGCCCTCCCGCAGGAACTGCATCGCGAGGATCGTCTTGCCGGCGCCCGGAGGACCCGAGACGATGTACGGCCGTCCCGGGACGTAGCCGCCGTGCAGCATCTTGTCGAGACCCGGGATGCCGGTCCGGATCTTGGCCGCGGCGGTCAGCGGATCACCTGGGGCGGACGCGGCAGCTGCGAGGTCGGCGGCGGAGGCGGAGCCTGCGCGAGGCGCTCTCGGACTTCCGCGTCGCACGCGAGGGCGAGCTTCATCGCCTTCTGATAGTTCCGGCGTTGGAAGGCGAGCATTGCTCGAGACAACGACACCTCGATGTCCCGGATCGGGACCTGGCGTCGATGGGCGTCTTCGATGTGACGCATGATCGACTCAATCACGTTCGAGACCTCGTCGATGAGCCGGGTCTCGAGGAGCGATTCACCCGGCTTCGGAGCGGGGCTCGACACCCGCGTCTGCGCGGGGGCGTCCAGGTAGACGACCATTCCGTTGTCCCCGATCGAGATTGGATGCATCCGATCGTCGAACGAGGAACCGCGGAACTTGTCGATCGAAATCGCGCGGCGGATCACACTTCCGTCGATCCACTTGTGGAGCCGTACCTCGCCGCGTGCGAGGAAGAACTCCGTCTCGAGGATCTTCTTGTTGAGGCGTTCCGAGATGATGAGGGTCGTCGCCTCCAGTTCCGCGAGGAACCGGACGAACGATTGGATCAGGATTCGGCTGTCCTGGCCTTGCATCGCGAACATCTTCAGCGCGGTCATCGAATCGATGACGACGCGCTTGTATCGCTGCTTCGTCCGCTCGAGGTGATGCAAGAATTCCTGTTTGATCATCTTCTGTACGCTGTGCACGGTGACCTCGAGGGCGCGGATCTGGGAGGACTGGCGGATCTCCGTGACGTCCTCCATGTCCCGCACGTCGAGGGACGTGCCGACGTCGATCACGGACCGCTGGCGTTTGTGCGCGCGGATGTCCGGGGTCGCATCGAGGATCTTGAGACGGTCCAGGTTCCACCCGAACGTGGCCATGTTCGCCTTGACCTCGATCGGCGGCTCATCGAGGGTGACCAGAAGACACGGTTCCTGCTGTCGGAGCCCTTCGAGGAGGAAGTGGAGGGCCAGAATCGTCTTGCCGCTCCCGGTCGGGCCCGAGACGACGTACGGTCGCGCAGGCAGCAGGCCGCCGGTCAGCATCGTGTCGAGACCTACGACGCCCGTCTTGACGCGATCCATTGAAAGCCTGCCGAGCGCCGGACCACCCGGCCCATAATGCATAAAAGCTCCGTCGTGAGAATCAGGCCACAAGATGAGTCACAGGAGAGAGCCGAAAGTTAACCTTAAACGAGGTTAACTTTCTCGGACTTTGCGAAATCGACACGATGGCCACAACGAAGAGACCGCCGCCGACGTCGGAACTCGATAGCGGGGGATGGACTTTCCGGGCCTGAGGCCGTTCCTCACCGCCCTTTTGAACCATCGATCTCCGGGTGTCTCACCGGGGACCTGGGAGTCCCGGGGTATGAGCCCGACGGGATATCCTGGCTACCCCACCCCGCTACCTCAGCACATCGAGCCACGGCGCGCCGGCGGTCGTCCGTCCGCATTGGAACGTGTCGGATAAACCTATCGCGGGCGCCAGCTCAGAAAAACTTTCGGAAGCGCGCGAGGTCCTCGAGAGTTCCCTTCAGTTTGATCTTGCCGGTGGCGTACGCCTTGAACGGACCAATCTCCCGGAGGATGAGTCCGCGCAGTGTGTCCGCATCGGTGGAAATCGTGATGTCTGCAGGATCGACGCCACCGTCGATCAGACCGGCCACCTTCCGATCCGCGAGAGTGAAGTGATACTTCGTGCCGTCCTTCAGTTCGATCAGGACGGTCTTCCGGAGGCCGACGAGCTCCGCTCCGAGCGCGGGATCGGACGCGACCTTCGCGTTGAACTTGCGAATCAGGTCCTCGAGCATCTCCCTCATCGCTACCGACCGCCGAATTCATCGAGCTTTCGGTTCCGCGACTCCGCGAGCAACCGCCGGGCGGTGTCCCACGAGGTCCGCGTGTGCGGCGGCAGCGTCCCGTTTTTCTTAATCCACTTTTCCAGGAACGTGATCGTGTCCGGATCGGACGAATAACCCGAGCCGATCGTATCGCCGATTTCGGCCTCGATCGCACGCATCTCTCGGTCTCGGCGGACTTTCGCCAAGATCGACGCCGCGCTCACGACCGGGAAGAGCTCGTCCGCGTTGTGCTGGGAGACGACCTCGACGGCGAAACGCAGTTCCCGCTGCACACGGCGCTTGAATTCGATCTCGTCCACGTCCGCGGCGTCGACGTAGGCAGTCTCCGGATGAAGCCGCTCGATGAGCTGAGCGAAGAGCTTCGCCTCGAAGTCGTTCAGGGACATCTCCGCGCGCATCATATCGATCTCCTCGGCGGGAATCACGAGGAGCTCCCAGGTCGCGACCTTCTCGATCTCGGGCGCCAGCGCCTCCCGCTTCTCCGGCGAGAGTTTCTTCGAATCTCGGACGTTCATGTGGCGCAACGCGACGTCGGACTCGACCGCGACGCCGGCCACGACGAGCGGACCGAGGACGGGACCTCTCCCCGCCTCGTCGACGCCGACGATCACGGCTCACGCCTCGAACAGCTCGCGGGCCGTCTCTTGCGCTCGAGCGATGACGTCCGCCTCGTCGACGGTTCGCACGACGCCCCCCGACATTAGAATCTGGCCATCGACGATCGTCGCTTGCACATCGCTCCCCCGGCCGCTGTAGACGAGGTGCCGGATGACGGTTTCCGGATAAAAAGGAGTTGTGTGGGCGCCTTTCAGAGAGACGACCGCGAGATCCGCACGCTTCCCGAGCTCGATCGAACCGATTTCCTGTTCGACGTGTAACGCGCGGGCTGCCTGGATCGTCGCGAGGTCGAGGACGGTCTGCGCCGACATCACCCGCGCGTCCCACCGGGTCGCTTTGTGCAGGAGCGCGGCGACCTTCATGTCCGCAAAGACGTCCATCCCGTTGTTCGAGATCGGCGAGTCGGTCCCGAGGCCGACGACGACGCCTTCTTCGATCATTTCGGGCACCGGCGCGACGCCGCCACCCGCGAGCTTCATGTTGGAAACCGGGCAATGAGCGACGCTCGTGCCGCAACGGGCGAGGGCGCGGACTTCGTTCATCGTGACCCAAACGCAATGCGCCGCGGTGACCCGCTCCCCGAGGAACCCGATCTTCTCGAGCCACTCGACCGGTCGAAGGCCGGTCTTCTCGCGATGGGCTTCCACCTCCCCGCGCGTCTCGGAGAGGTGCGTGTGGAGTCGGACATCGCGTCGCTCGCCGATTTCTTTCGCCTTCGTGTAGGTTTCCTCCGAGGCCGAGTAGACGCCCTGCACGCCGACGGAGGGCGTGACGAGAGGATCGCCCTTCTGCTTCGCGACGAATGCGTCGGCGTTCTTCACCGGGCTGCCGTGCTGCGTCGTGAAGGCCTCATCGAGCGTGACCCACGACAGAAACCCACGCATCCCCGATTCGCGCACGGCCCGCGCGATCTCGTCTTCCCAGTAAAACAGGTCGTGAAAGCTCGTCGTCCCCGAACGGATCATCTCGACGCATCCGAGGAGCGCACCGATTTGCACGTCGCGCCGCGTGAGCTTCGCGTCGATCGCGGAGGCTTTTGGAAGCATCTCTTCGAGCGGCATGTCGTCCGCAATGCCGCGGAGGAGCGTGTTCGCGACGTGGTGGTGGAGGTTGATGAAACCGGGAAGGACGGCGCACCCGGAGCAATCGATGACCTCGTCCGCGGTGCGATCCGCCTCGCCCACCGCGACAATTCGCCCGTCTTCCACGAGAAGGTCACCGGACACGAGCCGACGCTTTTCGTCCTGGGTGATAATGAGGCCACCGCGAAGCAGGAGGGACATCGGTGGCCCGTCGATGGGACGAGCCGTAGAAAGGGTTTTCGCGGCTTCCCGCGCAATCGGAGAGACGGGAATGGTTGCCGTTGCGAATCCTGGAAATGGCAAGAGTATTGCGGACGCAAGTCCCTGTGCGCGCGTGGACGTCGATTTCTCGAAGGCTCTTCAAGAATGCCTCGATCAAGTCGGACCCGGCCGCGTGGCGACGTGCGGAGCCATCGCGCGGGCGTTGGGCGACATTCGGGCGGCCCGATCGGTGGCCACATGGTTGAACACTCATCCGGACACGGCGGGGAGCCACCGCGTCGTCCGCGCGGATGGCCGTCCGGTTCTCGTATCCGCATCATCGGAACTCGAGCGAGAGGGTTTCCAGCTAGTGCGTGGGCGTGTCTCATCGGGACGCATCCTTGACGTGTTGCAACCCGTCGGCCTTCTCACCACGCTCCGAGACGAGCAACGGAAGCTCAGCGACCGCGTCGTCGAACTGGACACGGGCCGACAATTCGAACGCATCGCCGGCGTCGACGCAGGCTATGACGGAGATGCGATGTATGTCGTGGCCGCATGCGTCGACCTAAAGGATCTCAATCCAATCGACATTGCCGCGGTAAGGCATCACGTCGATTTTCCGTATATCCCGACATACCTGGCTTATCGCGAGTTTCCGGGAATCGAGGCAGCCGTTCGTCGCCTCAATCAGCGACCGGACGTCCTCCTCGTTGACGGTCACGGCCGTCTGCATCCCGCTCTCTTCGGAATCGCGTGCTACGTGGGAGTACGACTCGACCTTCCGACGATCGGCGTGGCGAAGCACCCGCTGGTTGGTCGTGTGACGAAGAGAGGCCATTCGCCCTCAGGTGTGACGGCGATCGAATTCCGAGGTCAGGTCCGCGGATACGCGTGGACTCCGCCGGGCTGCGAGCGGCCGAACTTTGTCTCCGTCGGCCACCGCATCTCTCTGGATCGCGCGCTCGAAGTGGTTCGCGCGTCAACCCTCCGCAGATATCCCGAACCGCTGAAGATCGCAGATCGAATTGGCCGGGAGATGAAAAGGAATAAGAGGAATGAAAAACGGGAAAAGGGTGCGACGCGATGAGTCGCCGAGCGACAAATCATCGCGAGGGCTGGCCGGGCAAGCGCCTATCTCTTCTTTTTCTTGCCCTTCTTTTTCTTGGCCACTTCTTTCCTCCCTATTTTCTGTATAGTCAAAAGGGGTCTTAAAAGTAGCGAAGCGACAAAAATTCGTCCATTCTACGATTTATATAAAAAGGAGAAGATGCGAAGCATGCAGCGAAACCGTTTTGGAGTGCATCCGCATCACACGCGCCGTGGAAATCTTGGTGTTCGGTGCGGGCGCGATGGGAAGCTTCTTCGGAGGCCTTCTTTCTCAACGGCACAATGTGACTCTCATCGGGAGGGCGGAGCACATTTCGGCGATCAAATCCCACGGCCTTCGAGTTCGTGGAAAGACGGCGATTATTGCGAAACCGCGCGCCGCAACCCGCGTGCCGCAGAACGCGAAACCGGACTTCGTGTTCATCACGACGAAGTCGTACGATACCGCGAACGCGATGATTGCGTTGCGTCCCTTCGCCGACCGCGCGATCTTCGTGACGCTTCAAAATGGTCTCGGGAACGCCGAGACAATCGAGAAGGCCGCACGGCGCGTCGTCGCGGGCACAACGGCGCACGGCGTCACGTTCGTCGGCCCGGGCGAGATCCGGCATGCCGGCGTCGGCGAAACTGTACTTGGCGCGTGGACTCGCGTCGACGAATCGGACCTCGTCCGCTTGCGGGATCTCCTCGCGGACGTTGGAATCGTCGCGAGCGTGACGAGTGACATTCAAACAGAACTGTGGTCCAAGCTCGTCGTGAACGCATCAATCAATCCGATTGCCGCTCTTGCGGAGGTCCCGAACGGGCGGCTCGTACGGGACAAGCGCCTTGTGGGCCTCATCGAGAATGTGTGCCGCGAGGCGACCGCGGTCGCGAAGGCCGAAGGCGCGCACGTCGATGAACAGGAGTTGCGACATCGCACGATCCTCGTCGCGAAGCGGACCGCCGCGAACCGGGCGAGTATGCTCCAAGACTTGGACCGGCACCATCGAACAGAAATCGACGCGATCACCGGATCAATCGTACGGGCCGCAGGACGCCATCGGATCCCCGTTCCCCTGAACGCGGCGCTGTACGCGCTCGTGCGGGGCAAGGAGGCGGCCTTCCGCGCGGTCTCGGGGGCGAACGTTCGCGACCAAACCTTATAAACTACTCTTTGACTCCCCTCTAGTACTCAACCCCGTTGCGGCTCTCGAGGCCACAGCGAGAGGTGGTGTAACTTTGGCCAAAATCAAGATTGAGAACGTCGTCGCCTCGACGTCCCTGGGAGAGGAACTCGACCTCCAGGCGATCGCCCTCGCCCTCGGAGGGGCGGAGTACGAGCCGGAACAGTTCCCGGGACTCATCTACCGATTGAAGGAACCCAAGACGGCGACGCTCCTGTTCCGCAGCGGGAAAGTCGTCTGCACGGGCGCAAAGAGCCTCGAGCACGTCAAGATTGCAATCGACATGGTCGCGAAACAGATCGAGGCGGCCGGCATCCCGATCAAGAAGAACCCGGTGATCGAGGTCCAGAACATCGTCGCCTCGTCGGACCTCGGGACTGAAATCAACCTGAACGCGATCGCGATCTCTCTCGGCCTCGAGAAGGTCGAGTACGAGCCGGAGCAGTTCCCCGGCCTCGTGTACCGGATCGACGTGCCAAAGGTGGTCGTCCTCCTGTTCGGGAGCGGCAAGCTCGTGTGCACGGGCGCCCGGAAGCCCTCGGATGTCGAGGAGGCCGTTGAGAAGATTACGCAGGAGCTGAAGGCCGCCGGGCTGCTCCGCTAGCGCGATGTTAGATCTTCGAACCGAGGTTGAGATCGACGCGCCAGTCGAACGCGTGTGGGAAATCCTGACCGATTTCGAGAGGTTCCCGGAGTGGAACCCGTTCATCCGGCGGATCCATGGCAAGATGCAGGTCGGCTCGCGACTCGACGTGCTCATCGGGGCGACGGGGACCCGGCCGATGCGATTTCGACCCACCGTCAAGGCGGTCATCCCGAACCGCGAGCTGCGATGGCTGGGCCGCCTCGGCCTTCCTCGACTCTTCGACGGCGAACACATTTTTCAAATCGAACCCCTCGGATCGATGCGCACTCGGTTCATTCAGCGGGAGCAATTCCGCGGTCTGCTCGTCCCCCTCCTGGCTCGGAGCCTCAATCGTGACGCCCGCCGAGGATTCGAGGAGATGAACCGCGCGCTCCAAGCACGCATCAACGTCCCTCCCGCGACTCGGCCCGGAACCGGGAAAGCCTAAGAGACCGCCCTCGTTTGGCGAGGCGTGGCCATCTTCGACAACCACATCCATCTGCGTGCGAGCTTCAAAGGCGTCGAGGCCGCGAAGACATTCGAGAAGTCGGGCGGCACCGCGATCCTGCTCACTCACAGCCCATACGCCGAGGTGCCGATTACCCGCGCGGCCGATTACGAAAAGGCGTACGGCTTGACGCTGGCCATGGCCGACGCCGTCCGGGCCGCCACTCACCTCCAAGTGTTCGTCGCGCTGGGTCCGTATCCGGTCGAGTTCATCCAGTTGCGGGAAACGCTCGGCCACGAATCTGCGACGGATGCGATGAAACATGCGATCGACCTTGCCGCGAACGACATTCGCCAGGGGAGGGCCGTCGCCTTCGGCGAAATCGGGAGACCGCACTTTCCCGTCGGCGAGGACATCATCCGGGCCTGTAACGACCTTGTCGTGTATGCGATGGCTCAGGCCAAGAGCCTCGAATGCGCGGTCGTCTTGCATACCGAGGATCCGACCCCGACGACGTTCGCGGAATTCGCGAGAATGGCCGCGAGGGCGGGGCTCGACCCCAAGTACGTCGTGAAGCATCATTCGACGCCCTTCACGCGACGCGAGGACACCTCGGGACTCGTGCCTTCGATTCTGGCCAAGGAACAGCTCGTGGTGCAGGCTCTGAAAGGCGGCTCCCCATTCCTCCTGGAAACCGATTACATCGACGATCCGCGCCGGCCCGGGGCCGTCTTGGGACCCGCGACCGTACCGAAGAAGACCAAGGCCTGGCTGGAGAGAGGGTCGCTCACAACCGAGCAGGCTTGGTCGATCCACCACGATTTGCCGGAAAGGACCTACCGCATCCAGATCAACTAATCGCATCGTGCCAGTTTGTGATGCCGAGCTTCCACTTCCTCGTCTCCGCTACCGCCGGACGCGAAAACCGCGGAATTCTCCCTTCGGATCGGACCACGACACCTCGACCGATTCGACCCTTGCGTAGGGTTGGGACGTCTTGTTCCACTCGATGCACGTCTCAATCATGGACCGATCGCCTTCGAAGACCGCCTCCACACTTCCATCCCATCGGTTCTCGACGTACCCGTCAAGTCCCAGCGACTCCGCCTTCTCCGCACAATACGCTCGAAAGTTGACCCCTTGCACGCGTCCGAGAAACACGACGACCGCGCGGACTTTCACCGCGACGCGAAACGAGACGACGAGAAAGAACTTTATCGTGGCGACTGGCGATTCGAGCAGACGATGCCGGGAGCCGCTCGAGAGGCGGATTCAGATTCCATCGATCGCCTCCGACCGTACGTCGAACGCGCCCGGGCGTTCGTCGGATGGAATCTTGAGCGCGTTTCGTCGAAACGAATCGGACCCGGGCTGCCGTGGGATTACAAACGACGGGCGAAGGAGCTCCTGGCACGCGCCTCGTATGCGCTCGACGTGGGAACGGGTGGCGGCGAACTGTTGGCAGAACTTTGCGACGCGTACCGCGGACGTGCGGTCGCCTCGGAGCCGTGGGCCGTCAACGCGCCGATTGCCAAACGAGCGCTGTCGGATCTGCGGATCGAGGTGGTTCGCGCCCACAGCCTCCGCCTCCCGTTTCAGGATGATGCGTTCGATCTCGTCCTCGATCGGCACGAGGAGATGGATCCCGACGAGGTCCATCGAGTCCTCGCACCGGGAGGAACGGTCTACACGCAGCAAATTGGCCGCAACGAGTGGAATGAACTGCGACCGTTCTTCCCCCGGATGCAAGACTTCGGCCCGCTCCTGGATCGATATGCGCGGGGATTCCGGCGAGCGGGAATGATCGTCGCTCGAGCCGAAACGCGTGACATCCGCGTGGCGTACCGCGGACTCGGCGAGCTCGTCTATCTGCTCTGCGTCTCGCCTTGGACGATTCCTGATTTTAATCCACTAGGGCGAGATCTCGCCCCGCTTCGCCGAGTCGAGGAGCGGCTCACGACACCGGACGGAGTCGCGCTCACCGAGAGCCGCTTCATCATCGAAGCCCGGAAGCCGTAGCCGCGGCGGCCGTTCTAGGTCTTGCCGGCAGCTCTCTCTCGAGTTCTGGTTTCGCCGGTTTCGGCAACGGGTCGCCGCACTTTTCTTATACGCCAGCCCGCTATCGCTCTCTCCCGGCGGGCGGGTTCTTCCATGAAGCGGAACAAAATCCAGGACCTCCGGGTGTTCGACTTCATGTCCTCGGACCTCGTGACCGCGAGCCCGGACGAGACGCTCGGGGACGTCCTCGGCAAGATGAAATCGAACGACATCCACGAACTCCCGGTCATCGAACGCAAGAAGCTCGTCGGCGTCGTCACGATGCGCGAGCTGATGCGGCGACGCAATCTCCCCCCGGCCACGAAAGTATCAACGGTCCTTGAAATCCCGCCACAAATCAGTCCGGAGACCCCGCTTCCCGAAGCCGCGGAGAAGATGATCTCGGCCGGGTTCCGTGCGATCCCCGTCGTCAAGGGGAAGGCGCTCGTCGGAATCATCTCCCGATCAGACATCGTCCGCGCCCTCGTCGAGACGCGGGCCCTGGAGGGCGTCATCGTGCGGGACTTCATGACACCGAACCCGCAGGCCGTGGCGGAGGACGACACGGTCGAGCACGCGGTGCAGATCATGCGGTCCCTCGGCGAACGCTCCGTACCGGTCGTCGACAAGCACCGCCATCTGAGGGGCGTGGTCGGGCTGAAGGATGTCGTCGACCTGTTCTCCCGCCCGAAAGTCCGCGAGCAGTACGGAGACCGCGCGGGCCGCGAGGAGAAGGCCGTCATCGAAGTGAAAAGCGTCATGCGTTACCCGCCGCTCATCGTCGGGCCCGACGCCGACGTGCAGCGCGCGGCGGAGCTGATGGCCAAGCACCACGTCTCCTCGATCATCGTGACGGACAAAGACGAGCCCGTGGGGATCATCACGTCGCAGGACCTCATGCAGTTCCTCGCGGGACTCCGGGAGCGAGAGCAGCTCTTCGTGGAAATCGGCGGGCTCGAGGACGAGCCGAAAGAAGCGTACGACGAGATTTACGCCGTCATCCAGAAGGAGATGCGTCGCATCGCGCCGCTCGTACAGCCTCGAACCCTCACGATCCATTTCCAGAAGTACAAGCCGGAGGGCGACCGCTGGAAGTACTCCATCCGGGCGCGCTTCACGACGGCTCACCGGATCTACTACGCGCACGAGTTCGACTGGGACCTCCGGGTCGCCCTGACGAAGCTCCTGGACACGCTCTACAAGCGGATCGTCAAAGAGAAGGAGCGCAAGGTCACGGAGCGGAAGCGGCACCACCAGTCAACGTAGGTTCCAGAATGGACGATGGGCTCGAATCGTCGCCTCGATGGCGGGACCGCCACGACCCGTGTCATCGAGGACCTCGGAAAGCGCCAGCGAAATCGATCGTCCGCGGAGGCGGGCGACGACGCCGGCGATCACCTCGCCCAGCGCATCGAGATGATATCCGCCTTCCAGAGCCACGGCGAATCGGCTCCCGCAGAGACGGGTCGCGAGGGCCGCGCTCCGGGTCAAGAGTTCCACATAACCAGGGGAGGACACAACGAGCGACGTGAGCGGGTCGCGGTAGTGCGCGTCGACCCCGAGGCTCACGAGAATCAGATCCGGCCGGAACTGCTCGACGATCGGCTCGACGATCCGGTCATGAGCCGCGAGGTACGAAGCGTCTCCACACCCCGCCGAGAATGGGATGTTTACCGTGAATCCGCGGCCTTCTCCCGTCCCGACGTCCTCGGCGGGACCCGTGCCCGGGTAGATTCCGTACTCGTGCGTGGAGAGATACAAGACGGACGCGCTGTCGGCGAAGATGTCGCGCGTTCCGTTTCCGTGATGGGCGTCATAGTCTAGGATGGCGACGCGCCTTCCCGCGGCCACCTGGTCCGCGGCCGCGACCGCGATGTTGTTCAGGTAGCAGAAGCCGCCTCCGTAGTCGGGGCCCGCGTGATGGCCCGGAGGTCGTACGAGTGCGACTGCCGGTCGGCCGTCCCGCACGGCGGATCGCGTCCCCTCAAGGACCGCCCCCGCCGCGAGGAGCGCGAGGTCGAACGTCCCCGGGTGCACGGCCGTCTCGGGATCAAGCAGCCCTTCGCCGAGGTTCTGGAAGTATTCGATATACGTTTCCCGATGGACCCGCTTCACTTCCGCGACCGTCGCAGGGAGCGCCCCCTCGACGTCGGTGAAGAGGCCCTCTCGTTCTAGGTGAGAAACGATGGACCGGAGGCGATCCGGCCGCTCCACATGGAGGGGCGAGGATACGTGGTCGAGGAACCGAGGATCGTAGACGAGCACGGCCGAGGGAGCGCCGGAGGCGACTTCAAGGCATCGTCGCGGCCATTTTGGGCCCTCCAGACGATCTTATCACGATTGAAAATCACGCTGCGAAACATCTGAGAATTGTGCCGGCACCCTTAAGCAAACTCGATTTCATGTGTTCGATTAACAGAGCGGATCGGGGCGGGATGAGAGTCTTTTCGCCGAAGGGTACAGTCGTAATTCTCCTCGTTGGGGCACTCGTTGCGGTCGGCTCGCTGCAACTCGGCCGACCGACGGCCCACGTCCAGGCGGACGCGATGAGCTTCTGGGAAGCGGCGGGTCGCGGCCTCATGACGGCGACGGTGGTGAACGAGACGTACGTCCGCAACGGACTCACGGTCACCTCGCCGGTCGGGATTCGCCTCGAG
>VBMB01000134.1 GCA_005878525.1 Methanobacteriota archaeon | reverse complement strand
GCCGTGTACACGTTCGAGGACACGATCACGAACGACGTGAACGTGACCCACGGCGTACTGGAGGACACCGTGCCTGCGGGTTGGAATGTGGAGGAGGGGAGTTACTCCGTCGCGCCCGACGAAGTCGTCAGCCACGATGATGGCTCGCGGACGTTGCGATGGAACGTCGATCTGCGCGCGGCACTGGAGGGCAGCTCGGAGGACCCGCAATATCCGTCCGCGTACGAGCCATTGACCCGGTCGTACACGCTCGTGGCGCCCGCCCTGGCCGCAGGGCGGGTAGAGTTGCCGCGGGCGCAATCCGACATGGACCGTGACGGAATCGCCGATGCGACCTCCGCGCCTCCGCTCGTGGACGTCGTCTCGGTAGGCACGCCGCATCCGGACGCCGGTGGCCCGTATTCCGGGAAGGAAGGCGACACGATCCTGCTCAGTGCGAGCGGTTCGACGGACCCTGAAGGCGATCCGCTCCAGTTCCGGTGGGACTTCACGGGCAACGGGACGTTTGACACCCCATGGTCATCCTCGCCGACCGCAGAGGCACTCTACACGGACGATTTCTCCGGGGTCGCCGTCGTCGAGGTTTCCGATGGAGCGCACGTCGCCTCGGCCGCGGCTGCCGTGACAATCGCGAACCGGCCGCCCGAGATCGAACGACTCGACGCCGTCGCTCAGGCGGCGTTCCGAATCGAAATCGCCGGTGAGAAATGGCATGATCTCTCCTTCACCGTCGACTCGGACAGTGGGGTCCTCGCGTCCCTGGATCTCATGCGGAAACCCGGGAGCCCGTCGAAACAAGCGGCGACGACCGACGTCCTGACGTTCTCTCTCCGCGAACACGTCACCGCGACGCTGGCATACACTCCGCTCAACGACCGCGTGAACGGCCAACTGGGTGGAGACAACCCCGCATGGATTGTCGTCGTCTTCCCCGACGGCCAGGAGAAGCGGATGTTCCACAACTTCAACGCCTGGCACCCGACGACGTGGACCTGGACCTTGTTGGACCTTGCTTCGTTCTTCGTCCGGAGCGGGATCACATTCCGCGCGAGCCTTCACGACGCCGGGAGCGACGATCTCACCGCGACATGGGAGTTCGGAGACGGAACGAGCGTCCGGGAGACATTCAGGAACAACGGCGTGAGTCCGGATCCATCACAGAGCCAGGGAGGAACCGCGCCGTTCGATGTCAACGCGACCGCCGTCCATGGGTATTGTCCCGGCGGCTCGTCCACGGTCACGCTGACGGTCCGAGACGACGACGGCGGGGTCACCCAGGCGACCTTGGCCCTATCGAATCTGTGACGGGCAAAGGTCTTTAGGACGTCGCCCGCGTGCGGAAGCTGTGTTGGAA
>VBMB01000133.1 GCA_005878525.1 Methanobacteriota archaeon | reverse complement strand
AAGCAATCCGATGCCGACCAAGGCGATCCCAACTTGCCGCAGTCGTGGCCCGGACAGCCTGAAGAACGTCGCGCCGGCGGGCCACGCCGGACCCGATCCTCCGACCATGCTTCTCCGACTCGACTTCGATGGACGATCACGGGATGAACGTTTGCGAGGAACGCCCCGACGGGAAGTGTCGGGGCGGGGATTCGAACCCCGGACCTCCGGATGTCCCAGGAGCGCCGCGGTCAGGCTACGGCAGAACCCTATGAGTCCGACGCTCCACCAGGCTGAGCCACCCCGACGGGCGGCCCATGAACCGGCCTTTAATAAAGGATGCGACGCGCCTTGCTCGGCGCTTCGCGGAGGAGGCCAGAGGGCGGGTCCGGCATCCTTGCCGAGCAGATGCTCTCGTGCGAGTCCCACCGGAGGCGCGCCAAGTCCGAGCAGCGCGTCGTGGAATTCGCGGAGGCTGGCACCTTGGTGTTGTCGGGACCAATCCGCGCGGAGCTTCTTGATCATGAGCTTGCCGAGCGTGTAGTTCAAGTATCCGGGGTCCCACGTGCCGCGCTTCGCCTCGCGTTCCGCGGGCAACCGGTCGAGATAGGCGTTCTCCATGAAGAACCGGGTCGCGTCCTCCCACGACCATCCGGCAGTGTGCATCATGATCGATGAGATGTACCGGCAGTTGCGCAGGAGGGCGTCCTGCAGCTGGGCGAGTTTGAGTCGGAGGTCGCCGAATCCTCGCTCGACCATCATCTCCTCGCAGTAGTGCGCCCAGCCCTCCGTGAACGCGTACGAGAAGTAACTCTTGAGGACCGTGTCGCGAAGGCGGTTCTGGTGGAGCAGGTGGACATAGTGTCCGGGGTAACATTCGTGGACCGAGATGTTCCGGAGCATTGTGTAATTCAAGTGGCCTAGCCATTCCTCCCGTTTTTCCGGCGGCCACGATTCCTCGACGGGTGTGATATAGTAGAAGCCCTCCCGCGCGACTTTCTCGAAGCTCCCGGGAGGATTCAATGCCGCGGTGGCGAAGCGGAAGAATCGTGGGGTCTCCATGACCTGGGCCCGCTCCTCCGACGGGACCGTGACGAGGTCGTGGGCGATGACGAACTCCCGAATCTCCTCGAGCATGGCACGCGCGTCGTCGATCAAGCGCTCCGCGGGCGGATGGTCCGCCGCGATGCCTTCGATGACCTGCAAGGGCTCGTTTCCCGGGTCAATCCGTTTCGCGGTCTCCTCGAATTGCCGGCGGTTCGCATCCAGGTCCGCGCGGCCGACGTCGAGGAGTCGCTCGATCGGGATGTCGACAAGATGTTCCGCGAAGATCATCCGCTCATACTTGCGTCGGCCGAGGGCGAAGTCCTTCTTGAGTCGCGGGTGGTACTTCGCAGCGAGGTCACTCACCAGGCCTTTCAGTTCCGCGATGGCCGTTTCATTCGTGCCTTCCACATACGTTCGTACGCTTGGCGAAACGCCGCCCAGGATGTCCGGCAGCTCGCGCGCGTACGCGTCGAGCATCCCGGTCGCGGCCATCTCCCCGATCTCGAAAAAGGTCTCCGCGAGGCGACGGTCCAGCGTCGAGCGCAAGTCCCTGAGAAAGCGTGGGACCTGGGACTCCAGCTTTCCGATTGCCCGGACGCGACGGTCGAGCGGAGCGTACTTCCTCAGGAGATAGTTGACGATGTTCATGCGGAGCAGGAAGTACAGCGGGAACGCCCTCGGCAGTCGCTGGTCTTCGATTTCGGACAGCTCGGAGAGGAGGAGACCGCGAAGGACGCCGAGTCGAAGCCGGACCTGCCGGGAGAGGCGGTCGCCGCGGTCGTGCCGACCTAACGCTCCGAGGTATTCGCGGACCCGCGTCGTGTAGGCACGGAGCGCTGCCGCGGTATAGACAGGCAGAATCCCATCGTACCGATGGATCCCGGCAGCAGCCGCGGTGGTCGGGTGAAACGACCAATAATCGTCGAGGATCTTCTTAGCGAGTCGGGGGAACGGCAGCTGTGGAGGGCTTCCTGGCACCTCGTCGCCTCCTCATGGGGAGGGAATGTTCGGGGAAAAGCATTCCTGAGGGCTCGTGACGAGCGGAGCTCGGAATCTTCCCGACCTCATTATATACAATCAGGTTCGTCTTCGACCATGGACCGCGTTCGACCGACTCGCGATGCGCGCGCGGTAGAGGATCCGATCGCCGCAATCTTCGATCTCGCGGAGTCCGTGGACCGACAGACGCCGAAAATCCGCAAGACCTTGCGCTACGTGCGGTGGTTCGTGTCCGTGTGGCTCCTCCTCGACTTCTTCCTGATCCTCCTCGTGTCGTTTCCCGGCGGAGGCGCGGGCCTCACCCTCCTCTTGTTCCTCCCGATCCTGATTTTCCTGCTCGGAGTTCGGCTCGCGAAGACGTCGACCGCCCGGCTCATCCTCTTGGGACTCGCGATCGTCTTTGGAGCGCTGCAGGCCCTGTCCATGGGCCCGCTCCTGTTCCTCGGGGCGGTCCTCGTGGCGCTCTTGATCCTCGGCTTTAGCATCCTCGAATTGATGCGGGACCTGCGATCGTTCTTCGACTACTTCGCCCTGCGGCATCGCGTGATCCAGCGCGTGCGTCAGGCGGATCCGGTCGTGTATGTTCCCGAAGGAAAGGACACGGTTCAACGCATCCTCACACACCTCGGGGCCACGAGCTCCGATGTACGTGGGATGATGGTTGTCCCCGGCGCCGTCGCGACGCCGGCGCTGCTCACCGGGAAAAGCGGCCTCACGTACTCTTTCGACGCGTACGTTCGGCGGGAGCCCTCGAGCTTGTGGCGATTCACGAGCCTCGGCTCGGCCGGGTTCGCGGTGTTCGTGAAAGCCTTCGAGCGCGCACCCACCCTCGCGGATTTGCAGGCCCTGAAGACCGCGATCGAAGACACGTCGGCCGCCACGAAAATCCCGCCGGCGCGGATCCTCGTCCTCTGGCAATCGAAGGGAGACGAGAGCGTCACCCCCGATGTCTACGACTTCTTGACGAAAGAATCCGCCCGCGTGAAGATCCGCGGCTCGACATTCGTGTGCTCCCTGGAGCTCGCGATCGAACGGGATGATGGCACGTACGACTTCATCCCGGTCGTCGTCGAACCCGTGACGAGTGGGACGGGCACTCCTGCGGCCGCCTGAATCGCGATCGAGGCCGGCCGCCCAGGAAGACCGGAATTCAGAATGCCGGGTTCCTCCAAGTCAACCTTGTTTAAGGTTAACTTGCTCCGCTTCCACGGGGTGTTCGACGGTGGTCAGTCGCGAAGCCAGAACGGTGCGTTCGTGAACCGATAGTGGTCCCGGATTTGCTCCTGGTACACCTTCCGGTAGAACTCGTTGAAGCGACGAATGTGGAGCACGCCCTCCCGGGTGATGCGAATCCGGTAGTGACCCTCGACGACCTCGACGGTCGCGTGGCCCTCTTTCTGGAGCGACTCAATCACCCGATCCGTCATGAAGTGATTCGACCTGATCTCGCGTTTCACTTCTTCTTTTGACAGGCCGTGTTGGTCCGGCAAGACGAGGGCGAGCTTCGCCTCGAGTGCATCCTGGTAAAGGTCAATTCCCATCTCCGCAACGAGCCGGTTCAACACGAAGCAGCCGTAGATGACGAGATCTTTGTACGGCCGGGACGGCATGGGGTGGTCGCGCCGATGTGGGCTACGCTACTTAATGCGTTCTTCTCGGCATTCGCGGAACGAGCCATGGAGGCCTTCTCGGTCGGCGCGGCTAGGATTCGAGCCCTCGTCAACCCTTCGGGACGCTCAACGCCCGTACTCCCGGCAGTGGATTTCCCTTGGAAGCCCAGGGGACGCGCGGCTGCCCCAAACTGTCGCGCCATTCCGCCGGGAGCGGAGAACCTTCTTCGTTGCGCCGGTACCAGTCGACGACCTCGTCGACTCCAACCCCGTTCCCGGAGATCGTGACCATGAGCGCATTCCGCACACTCGCCGCCGCTTTTGCCGCCTCCTGGTGGTCGAAGAGCGCGGCGTGGGGAGTTTGGGCCACCCACCAGACGACGAGATAGTTCGTCGTCATGCCACTCCAACCCTCCCGCCCCGCCGTGCCGTAGGCAGGCACGTGCAGTATCGGCCTCGAACCCGCTGTTCGTGGCGGAGCCACACGAGCTCCCGGTCCGGGGAGTCGACGTCCCACGCGAGAGAGCGGTGGTTGTCGTCCGTGTGGACGTGCGCGACGACCTTGATGAGACCTCGGTCCGCCGCTTTGCGGACAACTTGATACGTTTCCGCGCGCGACAGGTGCAGGCTGCCACGGAGGTCCTGCGCGGTCGCGGGGCCTCGGAGCAGCAAGTATGCCCGAAGCGCCTCCACGGTGCGGCCACGAATTCCTGGCACCTCGCCTCCCCCTTACGCTTGTGAGGATGGTCGTGGATGCTCATGTAGGTGTGAGTGGAAGACAGCATACATCCGGTGGTACCCGGATAATTTGGAGGCGAACCGCACGGTTTTCTCCACGCGAAATCGGGGTCCACGCACTCGA
>VBMB01000032.1 GCA_005878525.1 Methanobacteriota archaeon | reverse complement strand
ATGCTGATCACGCCCGCCACGATGGCTCCGTTCATCAGGTTCTTCCGCGTAATCGCCGAGGAGGCCCACAGGGCCCCACCGAGGACGACGTTGATAATGACGGCCGTCGTCACGGTGGCATACTGGCTCTGCGGGATGCCCGTCGTCAACCACTGGATCCCATACGTCGCGAGGGTCAGGAGGAGGGCCAAGAGGCCGCCCAGGATCAAGAGCAGCTCGTGAGGCTGCTTCGCGCCGAGCTCGGCCATGGCTCCCCTTCCCGTCTCGTAGCTGTGGGACATGGTTTCAGCCCCGAGGGTAGGCCTGGTTCGATAAGAGTTCCCACACGACCTTCAGCCTGTGAGAATCACTTAGCCGCGGGTCGGGCTGAAAATCATTCCGCGAAACAACAGTCCGTCGGGCGTGGGAGCGTGTCGCTACGTTCTTTGGACCTTTCGCCGTTGCCCCCGTCGAAGACCATGACGATCTTCCCGGAAGAGGTCCTCACACGCACGAAGAAGGGCGAGATCGAGGTCCGATCCCTCATCGACCGAGGCCGCTATGTTCGATACAACTACCTACATCCGGAGACGGGCCAACCCATGGAGGGGGGCAAGGTGAAGCTCGTCCTCTTTTCCGAGTCCGGGAAAACGGAGGAGTACTTTATCATCCCCACGAAGTCGAAGCGTGCCCTCCTCATCCCCGCCGCGGAGAAAGGGATGCGGAAGATCTGGGACGGGACGAAGGCCGTCGACATATGAGGGCCGCCCATGACCCGCTGTCAAGGGGATTGTCGCGGGTTGACCTTTAGAAGGACCGAGGCGTCGTCTGCGAAAGCCTTCAGATCGCGTGCCGCTTCTTCGAACGCAGCTTGCTCGTCGTCGGCCAGGGGCCATTCTTCCAACGCGAGGACGCGCCCCGTGCCCAGGACCGCAGGGACGCCGATCGCGACCCCGTGTACGCCGTATTCTCCCTCGAGGACTACGGAGCAAGGCACGACCCGAGGCCGTGAGCCGATCAACGCATGGACGAGTTCCAACGTCGCGCCGGCAGGGCCGAACGCCGTGCCGCCCTTCGCCGCGATGATCCGCGTGCTCACGTCGCGGAGCTGTCGAGTAATTTCCTCCTTGTCCTTCGCCGATAGCGTCGGGCGTCGCCCGCTTACCTTGGCACGGCTGAACACGGGCACGACTCGCTCGCCGTGCTCGCCCAGGACGGTTGCGGAGATCTTGACAGAAGGGACGTTCAGGCGGTCCGCGAGGATCATCCGCAACCTCTGCGAATCCAGTAGGGTGCCGGAGCCCAGCACGCGGGTCCGCGGCCATCCGGTCGACTGCCACGCGACCGTCGTCATGACGTCCATCGGGTTCGTCAACACGACGAGGCTCGCCCGCCGCGCCGCGCGAGCGATGTCTCGGCTCAGTTCCGCGACCAGTCCGGCGTTCGCATGCAGGAGGTCGAGCCGCGTCATCTCAGGCTTTCGCCCTTGTCCGGCCGACAAGACGACGACATCGCAATCCGCGAGATCGTCGATTTTGCCCACGCGGATAGTGGGCTGGGTGGACACGCGCAAGCCGTGGCGGATGTCCTCGGCCTGAGCCCAGGCGAGGTCCGGCACCGCATCGACGAGGACGAGTTCGTCCCATGGGCCTTCTCGCGCGAGGGCGAACGCGACCGCGCTGCCGACCTTTCCGACCCCGACGATTCCGGCCTTCATGGTCGGTCAATCAAGGGGCTAGCAGTCCATAAGCACTCGCTCCGTGTTCCAAGGCGTTGGGACCGATTACTCGGGCAGGAGCTGGTACACGATGCGGTCCGTCTCCTTCCCTTTGGACCGCTTCTCCAAGATGTGGACCGTTCCGATCTCGGAGACGTTCTTCAGATGCGTACCGCCGCAGGGGCAGTAGTCCGCACTCCCGATTTCGATGATCCGCAGACGGCGCACGGACTGCGGGATGAGATCCAAGAGGGCTCGATCGTCGATTTTGTTCTGGACGACGACTCGATCCTCCTCGAAGATTCGGACCGCCTGCGAAGAGGCGATGACCCGGTTGCAATCGTCCTCGATCCGCTTTAGATCCTCCGGCGTGAAGTTCGCGGGTTGGAAGTCCACGCGGCTGTAGTCCATGTGGATCTGATTGCCGACGGTCCTCGCTCCGTAGGTTCGGAACACGAGCCCGGACATGAGGTGTTGGGACGTGTGCATCCGCATGTGCTTGTACCGTCGATCCCAGTCGATCACGCCGTGGACCGCATCCGCGGTCGGCATCCGATCGACGTGGTGCTTGATTACGCCCTTCTCCTTCGTGACCCGAATGACGCGGGCCCCCCCGTCGTTCCATCGGAGAGTCCCGGTGTCATCGGGCTGCCCGCCACCTTCGGCGTAGAAGAGGGTCTGATCGAGGACGACGAAATCAGGACCGCGCTCCAGAATCCGGGCATCGAACTCCCGCGCGTAGCACGGGTCCGGTTCCTGCCCTCGCCGTTCCTCCATGTAGAGTACGCGCGTGGCCATCGCCTAGCGAAAGACGGCGCGCCATAAAGCGTTCTCCCCGGCCTGGGTCATCTGGGCTGCGGACGCGTTGCGCTATCGGACATCAACCGGGGTGGAAACGGACACTATTCTCGGGCTTCGGGATCGTTCATATCTCGCCCCAAGCCTAAGGTCGCCCCACCACTCGAGCGGTCGGAACCCAGCCGCACGGAGTGCCTGAGCGAGTTCCGCTTTCTTCCAAATGCGCAGCGGGGCCTCATCAAAGCCGATGTCAATTCGATGTCGCCTTTGGACGACGGTCAGGAATCGCGCGTAGTGAATTCTTCTTCCGACATCCTGCTCGTTGAATGCGAAAATCGCAATCCTCGTCCCATCGACGGATTGATAATCCACCTCTGCACGGACGTTCTTCGGGTGTTGAATCCACGCGTCGAAGTTGGTCAGGTCAAGCACGAGCACGCCTTTGGGCCGAATCTGGTCACGGAACGTCTGAAGGGCCTTGTTCGCATCCGCGGAAGAGGCAAGATAGTTGAATGCCGTCCCGAGGCAGAGCAACGCGTCAAATCGGCGACCCAGGCGAAGCGATCGCATGTCCGCTCGGCTCACGTCTGCGGTGACACCCGCCGTCCGAAGGTTCCTCCGGGCGACGCGGAGCATCTCCTCCGATTGGTCTCGGCCCGCGACACGGTAACCTCGTTTCACCAACGGAAGGTCGATGGCGAAAGTTCCGCACGCTACGTCGAGGACTTCACGGCCGACGGCATGGCGAAGGAACAGGTGCCGGAGGAACGCATCCGCCCGGGTGGCTCGCTCCGGATCGTACATTCGGTCGTAGTGCTCTGCGATGGTCCGATACCAACGGGCGTGGGACCTTCCGTGCTCAGTTCCCGAGAACCGCACGGGCAATGACGAGTCGCTGGATCTCCGACGTGCCTTCATAAATCTCCGTGACTCGTTGGTCTCGGTAGAGTTTCTCCACAACGTAGTCCTTGACGAATCCGTACCCACCGTGGATTTGAACGGCGGCGTCGACGGCTCGGTGCGAGGCCTCCGATGCAAAGAGTTTCGCGACACTGGATTCGTACGTGTGCCGCCGCCCGAGATCCTCGAGGTGTGCGGCGCGATAGGTTAGGAGACGGGCGGCGTCGATCTCGGTCGCCATGTCCGCCAGCTTCCACTGAATCGCTTGGAAGAGTGCAATCTTCTGGCCGAACGCCTGTCGTTCCTTCGCGTACTTCGTGGATTCCTCGAGGGCCCTCTGGGCGATTCCGAGGGCCTGTGCCGCGATGCCGATCCGGCCACCGTCGAGAGTCGCCATCGCGATGGTGAAGCCCTTGTGCAGCTCTCCCAACAGATTATCTCTGGGAATCCGACAGCCATCGAAGCCGAGTGTGACCGTGTCGCTCGCCCGGATCCCCATCTTGTTCTCCTTCTTCAGGACGGAGAAGCCTTTCGCATCGGTCGGGACGACGAACGCGGAGATCTCGTGTTTCTTCGGACCGGTCCGCGCGTATACCACGACGATCTTGGCCACGGACGCGTTCGTCACGAACGTCTTCGTGCCCCGCAAGACCCACTCGTCCCGCTCGAGGGTCGCGGTGGTCCGCATCGCAGCCGCGTCGGAGCCGCTGCCGGGTTCCGTGAGAGCGTATGCGCCTAGCCATTCGCCTCGGGCCACGGGCTCGAGAAACTTTCGCTTCTGCTCCTCCGTCCCATAGTGAAGGAGCGGCTCACAGACGAGGCCATTGCACACGGCCGCAATCACCCCGGCGCTGGCATCGCCGCGAGAAAGTTCCTCGATCGTAATCGCATAACACACGGTGTCGAGTCCCGCGCCGCCGTACTTCTCCGGGACGAAGACGCCCAGGAGCCCGAGTCCACCCATCTTCTTGGCCCATGCGTGCGGGAATTCCTGGCTTTCGTCGAACGCGGCCGATTGCGGGATGATCTCCTGCTCCGCGAAATCGCGGACCGTCTTGCGCGTGATCTCTTGGATCTCCGTGAGCGCGAAATCCATGCGTCGCGTCGAAGGGCCTCCTCCCGGATAAAATCTCCGCGGCGCGAACCTTGATGTCTCGCGAATCCCTCGCGGGCGGTGTGCCGGTGAGCTTGGAGCCGTTGCAGACGACGGAGGCCCACGCCTACTGGCGGACCTTCGTCTCCGGCCGCACGGATCTTCCGACGAGCGACCTCCAGATCCACCTCGATCGCTACCTCGCGCTCCCTCCGGAGGAACAGCGGTCCCATTTCTCGGTCAAGAAGGATGGCCGGATCATCGGCACCGTCCGGCTGGGCCCCGCCGAGATCTCGGGGTTCTCGATGGAGCCAACATGTCGCGAGGAAGCTGCGGCGGCCCTTTTGAAGGCGATGGACCTCCTCCGGGCCGGTGGCGCGACTTCAATCACCGCGCACTTCGAGGATATCTACGAATCCCCATTCGCGTCGCTCGGCTTTAGGCGGGTGTTTGCACGGATGCGGATGGAAGCCCCGACGAAGCGGAACGCCGCGCCCATCAACGTGAAGTTGCAGCCCCCCGAGGAAGACGAAGTCCTCGGCCTCACGAAGTTCCTCATGGATGTGTACGAGGGACACATGGAGCAGGCGTATGGCATCCACACGGGACCCGAGGAGGAGTGGCGCGGCTACGTGGCCGGGCTCTTCAAAGGCGATTCCGGTCAGTTCATGCCGGACGCGTCGCACGTTGCCCTGGAGGGCGACCGAATCGTGGGTGCGATTCTGATCACGCATTGGATGGGCATGCCGCTCGTCGCCGAGCTCGGTGTGGCGAAGGACCGCCGCGGACGCGGGCTCGGGCGAGCGTTGCTCGAAACCGCGATGGGGCGGCTCGCGGGTCGCGATGAGCCGCGACTTGCACTCTACGTCACGGTGGGCAACGACCTCGCCATCGGTCTCTATCGGTCGATCGATTTCGTCCAGATTGGGGGCCAGTCCGTCACCGCTCGCCTCGAGGGCTGAATTATTCTCACCCATGAATCTAGAGGGGGTAGACTTAAGGCGCATCGGTCCGCCATGAATGGACGGTCGGTTCGATGGCGGTCTCCCCGGAGCAATTCATCGTCCTCGTCCTGAGCATCTCGTGTGGCGTCCTGGGTGGATTCCTCGTCGCACACCGGGGCGTCCGGATGATGCGAGGCGGGCTCTTGTATCGGTTGAGCATCGGCCTCGCCGCGGTCGGGATTGCCCTGAGCCTGAGCGCGGGGTTCCGGATCCTCCTCGCCGACACGATCTTGCCCGACGCGTTCCTCGTGCTCGCGCTCGTCGTCTTGTTCTACATCGGATACAGTGCGTGGCTCAGCGCCCATCAGATGCCGGCCGAAGCGTGAGACCGTGGGTGTGAAGGCGGCATACGAGCTCATCGAGGCCGACATGCGGGCCATCTGGGGAGACATGGCGCTCGCGATGCTCCGCAAGCGGGTCCGTGACGTGCGGGCGGATCTGACAAGTCTGACGGAAGCCGATTTGGAAAAGATCGTCGATCTATTGCGAGAGCGGACTCTTCCTTCGATCATGGGGGAGGAAGGCGCCGAGGCGAAGGCGAAGCAATACCGGGCGTGGGTCGCGAACGGAAGTTGAATTCGCGGGATGCTCGCAATCCTTACGGGCGGGCGGTTCTGACGTCGGCTTGGGACGCAACCAGGCCGCGTCGGGCTTTGGGCTCAGGCAGCCGGGAAGCTCAGGGTGTGGCCTTCTGCCTGGCGGCGCGTCTTCGCCGGCGCTCGGATTCGGAAGCCCATTCGCCTGGCATATCGGTGCATGATTCCGAGGATGTACCGGCCGCCGATTCGTCCCGTGGCGACCACGAGCGCTCTCGTCGGCGGCGGCAGGCGAGTGAGCTGCCAAAGGTCCTGGTCGATCTCCAGGAGGACGTGGCGCCACGCGCGGTATGCCACGTTGAAGCGCGACTCGTCGATCATTTCGTCGATGTTGTAGAACTCCTCGCCCCGCAACACGCCGATCGGCACGAACGTGAGCGGCGCCGTGATGAAGTGGCTGTTCGGAATCTGCTCCATCCGGTCGAGGAGGTCCACCGTCATCCACGCATCCTCCGGAGTCTCACCCGGCAGACCGAGGATGATCGTGAAGGCGGGATACCAGTAATTGCGGTTTAGGATCTGTGTGCCTTCCACGACGAGGTCCGGCCACTCTTCGGCCGTGAACGGAGCGGCCTTCCGGTGCAGTACCGCCCGGGAGAGCGCCGGACTCCCCGTCTCGATTCCACTCTGGATGCCGACCCACTTGTTCGGACCGGCGCGGACGATTTCCGAGATGTCCCGGATGAGCCCGGGATTCGTGACCGCCGCGCTGACCGTCCCGTGCGTCGGGTAACAATGCGAGACGCCGGGCTGGGCCATCACGAACCGGAAGAGGTCCTTCACCGCATCCTCATTCGGCTCCATCGTCTTCCAGTTCTCGAGGTTGTACAGGAAGATATCGTCCGAGTGGAGCTGGATCGACGATTGGCCAATCTTCGTGTTCACCGCGATCTCGTCGCCGATGTAATCGAACGGGAAGTATCGCGGCCGGCGCAGGGTGACTTCGCAGAACTCGCAGCCTCGGCCGCACCCTCGCATGACCTCGTTCATCGCGTGCATCGTCGGGCCCAAGATCTTCGGGATCTGGTCGACCGTCGGAGCGGTCGCGTTCGTGAAGCGCATGACCGGGGGAGCCGAGTCGTTCACGATCCGATCGAAAATCTCCGGGACCAGATGGTCGACCTCGCCGTGGACGATGTGGTCGATCCCGAGGGATGCTTGCATCTCCTGTCGGTAGTCGAAATGCCAGGCGCCGGGCCCTCCGAGGACGACCTTGTACTTCCGGTTCGGCCGCTGCACGCGCTTGACGAGCTCAAGGAACATCGCCTTCGTGTAGGGCGTGAGGACCCCGCCCATCGTGAAGGACATGCTCACGGGACCGAGGCCGAGAGGATCCATCGAATGCAGTCCGACGACCTCGGTCTCGTCGTCGATGTAGCGGTCGACGTCCCGAGGGTCGGCGATGACGACATCGTCGCGCCCGAACGCTCGGACGAGGGAGGCTTCCACCTTGCGGAGACCGTACGGCACCCGGATGGGCCGGCCCTGTGCGTCGAGCTTCGGCTGGTCGGCCAGGATGCGGAACACGAGGCGGGACTGCCAGTAGTCCGTCGGAATGCAGCTGAAGAACGTGGCCAGAGGGACGTTGCGGTAGTCCGTCATCAGTGTATAGTCCGCAGCGAGTACGTACTTCGCCATTCCTCCCCCTACCCTGGATCCCCCGATCGATGCGTTTGGTCTGGTTCAGCAATTCCTCTGGACAGGCGAGGCCCTGAATGGGTTCCATCCGTTAGATATACATTCCGTTCCGCCGCCAACGCGGCTTCGCGGAGTGTCGAAACGAAAGGGTTATCCCCCGCGTGTCTCTCGACGGCCAGGGTCCCCCGGATGGTGGAGGTCGGCCAGAAGGCGCCGGATTTCACGGTACTGAGCGACGAAGGAAAGCCGGTCACCTTATCAAAGGAGCTCGGCGCGGGCCCTGTGATCTTGTCGTTCTACGTCTGGGACTTCACGAATGTGTGCCAGGGCCAGCTCTGCGCGATGCGCGACTCGATGGGGGACCTTCAGAAGTGGGGTGCGAAGGTGTTCGGGATCAGCACGGACAGCCACCACAGCCATCGGGTCTTCAAGGAGCAGAACCGCCTCAACTATCCGTTGCTCAGCGATTGGAACAAGACGGTCAGCACCACGTATGGGGTGCTCTACGAGCGCTTCGGATCGTTCGGCCTCCACGGCGTGACGAAGCGATCCGTGTTCGTGCTGGATGCCGATGGGGTCATCCGGTACAAGTGGGTCACGGAAGATCCGAAAGTCCCGCCGGATCACGAGAGAATCCTCGAGGAAGTCAAGAAGCACGTGACGTGAGCCCGAGGTACGTCTGGACCTGTCTTGCCGTCCTCACTTCTGGGATTTTTACGGGAGGGACGGTGCCGCCGTCCGACGCTCCGGTGTTCACCAAGACGACCCGGTCCTCCGGGGTGATGGTGCCCTCGTCGCAGAAGCGCCGGAGGCCGGCGAGGGTGGCCGCGCCCTCAAGGCACGCGCTGATTCCTTCGAGGACGGCGAGGTTCAATGCGGCGACTTTCATCGCCTCGTCTGTGACGGCCACGGCCGCACCGCGTGTCTCGCGGATCGCCCGGAGGACGATTCGGTCGGCGAGGGTCTCCGGGACTCGAAGCCCGGCCGCCTCCGTCCGAGGCTTGGGCCACGGGTCTGCGGTCTCGCGGCCTGCCTTCCAGGCTTTCACCAGCGGGGCGCATCCCTCGGCTTGAACGACGCCGAAACGCGGCCACGTGTCATCGTACCAGCCGAGATCGCGCAGTTCGTGAAGCGCTTTCCACATCCCCACGATTCCGGTCCCGCCTCCCGTCGGGAAGAGAATCCAGTCCGGCATGCCGCCCAGGGCCTCCCAGATTTCCAAGAGCATTGTCTTCTTCCCCTCGACGCGATAGGGTTCCCGCAACGTCGCGATGCTGAACAGCTCCGTCGCGGTCGAGAGTTCGGCCACGATCCGCGCGGCGTCCGTAATGTTCTCGTCGACCCGGACGACCTCCGCTCCGAATGCAAGGGCGTCGCGGGCTTGATGCGTGGGACCGTCGCTGGCCATGAGGACGATGGCGCGCGCTCCATAGGTCGCAGCATATGCCGCGAACGCGGCCCCGGCGTTCCCGGCGGTTGGTACGGCAAGGGTCGTCGCTCCCAGGGCGCACGCCATCGGGACGGCGACCGCCATGCCGCGCGCTTTGAACGTGCGAGTCGGGTTGAGTCCCTCGTCCTTGACGTACAGGGCGTCGACCTTCAGGCGCGCGACGCGGCCTCCGGAGCCGATGCGCCCGAGTCGATGGAGGGGCGTTCCTCCCTCGCCACGCGATCGGATCTCCGACGGCTCCAGAGGGAGGAGCGGCGCGTACCGCCAGAGATCTTTCCGCGGCAAGAGATCCTCGGTCCGGATCTCCTTCCAATCGTATCGGGCGAACAGGGGGGAACCGCAGTCGCACGTGTTGAGCAACCGGACGGGATGATGTTTCGAGCATGCGGTGCATTCGAGGAACGCCGGGCGCACGTCGCAGTCATCTCGGCAGGGGCCATTACGCTTTGTCCCGCGATGGCTTTATCCCCGATCCCGCATTCGATAGAGACGATGGAGACCGCGAATCGCACGTTCGACCTGCGGGATGCGTACGATCGCATGGTCGCCGCGATGCGCGGCCGCGGCCGGGTACTCGTCGCGTTCTCCGGAGGAGTCGACAGCGGCCTGGTCGCCCGCGTGGCGCACGATGCGCTCGGGGACGACGCGCTCGCGGTCTTGGCGGACGCGGAATCTCTCGCCCGCTGGGAACTCGCGGAGGCCGTCTCAGAAGCCGCGGAGATTGGAATTCGCCTCGAGACCGTTCGCGTCTCGGAGCTCGCCAACCCTCAGTATGTCGCCAACCCGACGAACCGGTGTTACTTTTGTCGACAGGAGCTCGGCGCGGCCTTGAAGCCCCTGGCGGCCGAACTCGGGTTCCACGCAATCGCGGACGGCGTGAACGTCTCGGACCTGGGAGACCACCGCCCCGGAATCCAGGCGATGAACGAAGCCGGCTTCTGGCATCCGCTCGTCGAATTCGGCTTCACGAAGTCGGACGTGCGAGGGCTCGCTCGGGTGCTGCACCTCAGTTTCTTCGACAAGCCGAGCAACGCCTGTCTATCCTCCCGAATCGCATACGGCGAGGTGATCACCGTGGAAAAGCTGCAGCGTGTCGAGGCGGCCGAGGAAGCGATCCGGGCATTGGGCTTTCGGGTCGTACGAGTGCGCTCCCACGATGGGGTTGCGCGGATCGAGGTGCCGCGGGCCGACATCCCGCGGATCGTCGACCCCGAGATCGCCGAAAAGGTCGCCGTCGCGCTCCGCGAGGCCGGATTCCTTCACGTCACCATCGATCTCCTCGGATACCGCACCGGATCGATGAACGAAGGGGCCTAGGGCGTCCCGGAGGAACGAGTCGCTCGTTTCGTTGGCCCTTTTTCCGTCCCCAGATTCCATTGACCGAAAGCTCAAATATTACGCCGTTATCGACGCGATACCGCGCGCTGTGTCGATCGGGATTCGGAGACTGACTCGTGGCCGCCGTTGGGATTATCCCGAACCTGATCATCGGACTTCGGGAGGGCATTGAAGCCGCCCTCATCATCGGGATCATCCTCGGATACTTGGTGAAGATCGAGCGCGGCTCGTTGAAACGCTACGTCTACTTCGGGACCGCAGGAGCGATGGGGGTCAGCGCCGGCGTTGCAGCCGTTTTGGTCCTCATGACGATCGAGTTCGAGGGGTTCGGGGAGCAGGTCTTCGAAGGGGTCGCGATGCTCGTTGCCGTCGCGGTGCTGACCTCGATGGTCCTCTGGATGATGAAAGCCTCTCGGAGCATCAAAGTCCACGTCCAGCAGCGGATCGATGCAGCGCTTCGCGGTCAGCAGGCGTTCGGTCTCGTGCTGTTATCTTTCGTCGTGATCTTGCGGGAGGGAGTCGAGACCGCGCTGTTCGTTTTCGGCGCGGGAAGGCTGACATCGCCGTTCGAAGCAATCATCGGTGTCGCCGTAGGGCTTCTGGTGGCCGGGATCATCGGCGTCGGCCTCATTCGCGTGTCCTGGCGGATTAATCTGAAGCGTTTCTTTCAGGTTACCAGCGTTTTTCTTGTCGTCATTGCGGCGGGCCTCTTCGCTCACGCGGTACATGAACTGCAAGAAGCGTTCAAATGGAGCCTCGGCTCCGCGATGCTCTACAACTTGACGAGTTCCTTTCCCGACGACGCGTCGAATGTTGCCGGCTATCTCCTGCGCGGCATCGTGGGCTACAGTGCGGCGCCGACCCTCCTGGAGAGCTCGGCCTACGTCGCGTACTGGATCGTGGTTGGCTTGGTCTATCTTGGAATCCGGTCGGGGAAAATCACCGCCGTCTCGGAGCCCCTGCGCCGGGCATGGCGCGCGCTTTTTGGGCGGAAGACCCAACCGCAAGCCGATCTCGAGTGAACTGGGACTCTGTTTCGCCGCCGTGAGACGCGGGTACTGGTTACGGGTTGATTTTGATGACCTTCGTCGGGCAGGCGGTCTCGCACGCCATGCAGTCGATGCAGTCCGACTCCCGGATCATGTCGGACTTGTCGCATCGATACTTGTCCCACTCCTCGCCGCCTTTCTCAATGATCTTGTCGTTCCCCGTGCCTTTCTTGCCAGGGGCGAGAAGCCACTCGAAGACGTCGACGGGGCAGACGTCCATGCAGACGCCGTCGGCGACGCAGCCGTCGAAGTCGACGGCCACGTGGAGGCCGTGGATCCCGAGTTTCGTTGGATACGGGTTCCCGTCGGCATCGGGCCGCGCGATGCCCTCGGCAAAGACCTTGTGGTCGAAGTGGGTCCCTGTTTCGGGGTATTCGTCCGGCTTGTTCATGAAGTCGGGATCGATCGGTTTCGCGGCGAAATCCACTTCACGCGACATCTGGTTGCCTCCGTAGGCATAGTCGCCCGGCCGTGAGACAACGACCGGGCGGAGGGTTGTTATACACCCCCCCTTTTTGACCTTTCCGGTTTAACTTCGATCGCGCGATGCACGCATCTCTTCGTCCTCATCGGCCTCATGTTTTCTCCGGTCTTCGAAACCTATTTCGGCGAACGCACCGTGCCCCGCTCGTGGCAAAGCGCCTCGGATCTCGGACGCGTGCGGTCCACGGCCGCCGCGGGAAGAGGCGGGGTCCGATTGTGACGCCGATTTACGCGAGTTCGACGTGGGCTCTGGAATCCGCACGCCAAGGCGCCGAGTTTGCGAGGGCGACGGCGCCGGAGGCGTACTACACTCGCTGGGGCAATCCGACCCTGCGCGAACTGGAAGAGGCTCTCGCCGACCTCGAGAGCGGCGTCCGTGCCCTCGTGACCGGATCGGGGATGGGCGCGATCGCGTCGGCAATCCTCGCATGCGTGGACTCCGGCGATCACGTCGTTGCGGGAGCGAGCCTCTATGCCGCGACGATGGAGATTTTCACACGTCTCCTGCCCCGGTTCGGTGTGTCGACGAGTTTCGTCGACCCTCGGAAGGCGGGGGCTTGGAAAGAGGCGATCCGGAGCGACACCCGGTTGGTCTACATCGAGACCCCGGCGAACCCGACGATGATGATCACCGACATCCGCGAGGCCGTCGACGCCGCGGAATCCGTCCGTGCCACGACCCTCGCGGACAACACGTTTGCATCGCCGATCAATCAACGTCCCATCGAGCTCGGGGTCGATGCGGTCCTCCACAGCGCGACGAAGTACCTGGGTGGACACAGCGATGTCGTGGCGGGCGCCGTCATCACGGCGAGCCCTCGCCTGTTCGACCGCATCTGGTTCACGTACAAGATGTTGGGACCTGCGCTCGGCCCGTTCGAGGGGTTCTTGGTTCGACGCGGGCTGAAGACGCTCCCGATCCGCATGCAAGCCCAAGGCGCGAGTGCCCAGGCGCTCGCCGAGTCGCTAGAAAATCACCGGGCCGTTGGCGCCGTCCACTATCCCGGCCTCAAATCGTTCCCGCAACACGCCCTCGCGCGCAGGCAGATGTCCGGCTTCGGCGCGATGCTGAGCTTCGAGCTGAAAGGAGGCCATCGCGCGGGCCGACGGTTCGTGGAGTCCGTGAAGGTGGCGACACTGGCCGTCAGCCTCGGGGGGACGGAAACTCTCGTGCAGCACCCCGCGTCCATGACCCACGGTCCCCTGACGGAGTCGGAGCGAGCGACGAGCGGGATTACCGAAGGGCTCGTGCGGGTGAGTGTGGGCCTCGAGGATACCGACGATCTGATCGAGGATTTCGACCAGGCGATCCGCAAGGCCGCGCGCTGACGCCCCGCGCAATCGATATCGCGTCCGGGTCGTCTCCGACGTCCGTCACGGGTTCACGCCGAGTTGGCTCGCGAGCGCGCGAAGCTCCTCCTCCTTCTTCCGGAGCTTTTCCTCGCGGTCCAACAGGTCCATCGCCTTCTTCTGGATGATTTTCACGCGGTTCTCGACATCTTTCTTCCACTCGTCCATCGCGGCGGTCGTCGGGCCTCCGGATTTCTCCGTGTCCGTGAGCCGGGCGCGAAGTCGGTCGACCTCGCCTTGTAGCTTCGCGATCTTGGCATCGAGCGCGGCTTGGTCTGCCTCCAGCGCGCGTTCCTTCCCTTCGAGGATCTCTCCCCTCGTGTCGAGAGACTTCTCCTGCCCTTCGATCGTCCCGACGCGAGCGCGGATTTTCTCCTCCTGATCCAAGACATCGAGCGCTTTCTTCTGGAGGAACCGGAGGTTCTTGTTGACCTCCGCCTGCATCTCGTCGGCTTGAGCGCGGATCTTGTCCGCATCCCGCTTGGTCGACTCCGCCTCTTCACGGGTCGTCTTCGCGGTCCGACGGTCCTCCTCGGCTGCGCCGCGCTGGTCGTCGATTTCTTTGCGGAGCTTTTCGAGACTTCGCATTCCGTCTCTGACCTCGGCGTCTCGGGCGACGAGTGTCGCCTCGCGTGCGGTCAGGGACTTTTCGGAGGCCTTCGCGGCCTCGTCTCGCGCGCGGAGGTCATGCTCCTTCTTCGTGAGGTCTTCCATGAGGTTGTCCGCGCGCTGGAGTTCCGTCGCCAGAGCCTGCTCTTTCGTCGAGGCTTGCGCCATTTTCGCTTCGAGGGTCGCCGTCCGAGACTCCAAGTCCTTCTGGCGGGTCATCAGTTGATCCGACGACGCGACGATGCGCGCCGATTCTTGCTCCAGGGCGGTCTTCTTGGAGCGTAAGTCCGTCTGGAGGGCCCCGAGGTCTCTCTCCGATGCCGTCAGCTTCACCTGCCGCGCCTCGAGGTCTTTGAGGGCGGTGGCAATTTGCATGTCTTTCACGGCCAACTTCTGTGAGGCCTCTTGCAGCTGGGCGAGATGTCCCTGGGCGTCACGTTCGGCCTTCTCGGCCTCCGACCGACGACTCTCCAGGCGCGCGTGTTGCGCGGCGAGGTCGGCCGCCTGGCGTTTCGAGGCCCGCTCCGCTTCTTCCGCGACTAGAGCCCGCCGCTGGGACTCCGCGACGAGTCGCTCTGCCTGCTGGGCCTGCTGGGCGGCTGCATCCCGCGTCGCCTCGAGTTGCTTCAGCTCCTCGGTCCGGCGGGCGGACCACGTGGAGCGCTCCGATTCGAATGACTGGCGGCCCCGGAGGAGCTCGTCTTCCTTTGTCTTGAGCTCCGCGAGCCGGGCCTCCGATCGTCGCCAAGCAGCCTCCGCTTCCGCCGACTTGGCCGTCTGGCCCTTCACTTCGGCGTCTAGTTTCGATCGGTCCATCTCGAGCTGGGCGAACGCCGCCCGTTGGCTTCGGTCTCGGACCTCGAGTTCTTCGGTTTTCTTCGCCAGTTCGGTGGTGCGAGATTCCGATGTCGTGGTGAATTGCGCCTGTTGGGACCGCAAACTCGTCTGGAGCGACTCCCATTCCCGGCGCTTCTCCTTCGCCTCCGACTCGAACCGACGGACCGTCTCGTCGAGCTGGGTCCCTCGAGCGTCCAGCCCCTGCTCTCGCCGGATGAGCGCCATCGCCTGCGCAGACATCTCGGTCAAGTGAGCTTCTGCCTGGCGCTCTTTCGATTCGAGTTCTCGTCCGCGGGCCTCGAGCTCTTGTTCCTCGGCTCGAAGTTCTGCCTCTCTCGCCGTGAGCGACCGCTCCCGGACCGACATCTCCTTTGCTTTCGCGCCGAGGGTATCCTGGAGGGCGGACGAATCCCGCTCGATCCGCTCCCTCTCCGCGTGCAGTTCTGCCTCCTTCGCCGCGGCGGATTGCCGCATGCCCTCCGCTTCGCTGCGGACGCGCGCAGCTTCCGATTCGTAGCGGTCTTTGAGCTGCGCGAGTTCGAGTTGCTGGGATTCGAGTTGCTTCGCCGTCGCCTGGACGTCCGCGCGTTCCTGCTGAACGCGTTGGTCGTTCTCGCGGAACGTTTCCTCCATCGTCGCCATTCGGCTCTCCCGCTCCGCGAGCTCGCGGGCCTTCTCATCCAAGGTTCGGGCTTTCGTCTGGAGCTCCGTCTCCGTCTCCTGGAGTTGCAGGGTCTGCGCAGCTCGCTCCTTTGCGAAGTCGGCTTGTTTCGCAGTCAAATCCGATTCGATCTGTTTCAACGCCTCCGTATGTTTCGTGAGTTCAATTGCCTCGTGCGCCGCCTCTTCGCGGAGGGCCCGCTCCCGAGACTCGATTTCGAGGAACCGTTGTTCGGCCTCGTTCGCGACGCGTTCTGCGCTCGATTTCGCCTGGGCAGCCGTCTGCCCGGCGTCTTCGACCACCTTCTCCCGACGCTTGAGGTCCTCGTCGCTTCGGGCGACCCAGTCCACGTCAGTCCGGACTTTCTCTTCCTTCTCTTCCAGGTCGACCTCCCGCGCCTCGATCCGCATCATCCGATCCGCCCACGAGGCTCGCGCGGAGGCAGCCTCTTGCTCGAATGCGTCCCGCTGGTCCTTCAGGAGGGCCTGCTCGGACTGCAGGGTCGTCTGCCAGGTCCGTCGCTCCTCCGCCGCTTTCGTCTCCTCGTTTCGAAGGCGAGCCCCCTCCCCCTCGAGTTCGTTTGCGAGGGTTGTGAGGTCCGCCTTCCGAGCATCCAGGTCGCTGCGGATCTTGTCCGCTTTTGCCGCCTCGATTTCCAGAGATTCGTCCTGGGCTGTCAGTTCCGCGAAGCGACGCGTGTTCTCCTCTGCCTGGGCGCGGACGGCGTCCTCCTTCTCTCGGAGGGACTGTTCGCGGGCTTCCAGCTCGATCTCCCGGGAGAGGATCGCTTGGCTCTTTTCGGTGTGCTCAGCTTCGAACGTCTCCGTCTCCTGCGCGAGGCGAAGTTGACTCTCACCCAACGTCTTCGCCTGGCCATCGAGGTCGTCGCCCCGTCGACGCAATTCCTCGTCGTATTGTGTTCTGCGTTCCTCGAATTCTCTCCGATCAGACTCGAACGCACCCCGCGCTTCCTGGATGACCACGCGGTCCTCCTTGAGCGTCATCTCCCGCGCGCTCTGATCTTCCGCCTGGGCAATGAGCGCCTGTGTCCTCGTCGTCAGCCGATCCTCGTGGGCCTTCAGCTCGGCGTCTTTCTGGGCAAGTGCATCCGTTCGCTCCGCGAGTCGTGCCTCGTCGGGCGCGATGCGAGCCTCCCTCGCTGCGAGTTCCTTGGACAACTGGCCCATCGCGATCTCGCTCTGTTCCACGGCGCTGACCCGGCTTTCAATGGATCGCTTGAACTCGAGGAGCTCTCTTTGTTCCACCTCAAACTTCTCACGGCCGTTGGCCAGGTCCGCCTGATCTCGGCTCAGGGCTTCCTCGCGCCGCCCGGCCTCTTCCAGCCTCCCCCGGACGGTGGTCGTCTCGGCGGCGAGGCGTTCCATCGCGTCTTGTAGGCCGGCCTCCCCCTTGACGAGCGCGTCGTCTCGCTGCCGAAGCGTCTCTTCGAGCGTGGTCGCTGCCTCCTCTCGCGCGTGGACCGCTTCCGACTTCGCGCCGATCTCGGTCGACTGCTGTTGGATTTCCGCGGTGCGTCGGTCGATGGAGGCTCGGAG
>VBMB01000031.1 GCA_005878525.1 Methanobacteriota archaeon | reverse complement strand
GACCTGGAAGCGTTCCAGCATCCCAGATCTATGGGGCATTAGCCTCAGTTTCCCGAGAGTATTCCCCACCTGAGGGCAGATTATCCGCGTGTTACTGAGCCGTCCGCCGAGGTCTTGCACCTCTCGACTCGCATGTCTTAAGCGAACTCCCATAGCGGTGCCCGCCGGCAGGATCAACCGGAGTTGATCTTGCACGACGCACATTATTGCCATCTAAAGGAATCTTGGCGAGGTAGCTCGAACATACCTCTGCCTTGATCGCGAACGTCGGGTTCGAGAGGGCACGCACCCGCAAAGGGTACGGGTTTCTCAAACCTCCACAGTGTCGGCCACATCAGAATGAGGCCCGTCACAAATCGGGGCCTTCGCCGAAAGCGGCCACCACGGACTCGGGCGACGGTGACTCGAATAGTTTCGTCGCCTTTGCCGAGTCTTCCAACAGATACCGGAGCGGGCTATATGAGTCTTTCGACACGACCGTTTCCACGAAGGATTCGCTACGCGTGAGAGCTCAACAGTACTGGTACCACCTAGGATCGACGAGGGCCGCCTCAAGCGCATCGTCTACCGCTCGCACCGCGAGGATCGGAATTGCACGAGTCGCGGGACCGTGGACCCTCGAGGGTCCGACGAACTCGACGCCGTTGTTGGCGTTCGTGCTCTTGACCAGAAGCATCGGATCGTACTGGGATTCATGACACACACAATAGATTGGATCGAGGCCGTACACCTCGTAGGTCGGCGCTGGCCCTACGTAGTTGCGCGACGGCGCCGGATTCTGGACGACCTGCCATCCAGGATAACAGCAGAGATGTGCGCAGCGGTCGTACACGACGACGATCCGGATGTCCCGCGCCGAATCGTCGTAGTACAAGTCAAAGCCGGACGGGAGCGCGACGTCGGTCGGAGCAGAGAACACGGAATCGTCCCGTTTCACCCGAATGACGAGGACCGGGTACCCGGTCCCCGCAATCCATTTCCCGTCCGCGAACGACCCGCCCAAGACGCCGGTGGCTCCTTGCCATTCCTGAAAGTCGGTGACCTTGACCGGATTCCCCTCGAAACTGTTCCACCACTGGTCCGTGGGGAATCGCGTGTAGAGGATCGGGCCCTTGGTTTGCTCGGGTGGAGGACTCCGGAGGAGAGTGCCAGCCAACCCTACCCCGACCGTTCCCGCGGCCGCCGACCCGCCGATCACGAGTCCTAGTTTGACCCAATCCCTCCGGGTCCACCCCTCCTGCTTCTCCGAGTCACTCTCTTTCGCCATCGCAATCGCCTCCGAGCCTTGCCGGTCGAGCGTTCGGACTGCGCTGCGCACCGTTTTGAAAGTTGGGTATGTGTCGTGCGTACTCGGTGGCAGCCCGCCGAAGACTGGGCGTCTCGAATTAGGGAGACCAAGTGTGTTGTCCGACGAATTGCCAAAGCATGAGGATCACGCCGAGCGCTTGGAGAATCGAGAGGAGCAGGAGCAGCGCCCAGATGCGGCCGACCGTCGCCCGTCGGATGAAGACCGCGTAGAACAGGACCTGCAACGCGAGGAAGGGCCACAAGTCGGCCATCGAGCTGTACGCGGGTCCGTCGAACGGGAACAATCGGAGAGACCAGCCCAACAACAGGAATGCGACCGACAGCGTCTGGAGGACGAAGCCAATCAACAACGTCCGATTCACGCCGAGGCGGACGGCCATCGTGTGGATCCCGAATGCCCGGTCGGCCGCGTAGTCCGAAGCGGTCGTCGGCGCGTAGAGAGCGCCCAGGTACAGAGCGATCGTCCCGATGAACCACCAGGGCGCGGATTCGATGGGCCGGATGAGCACCCAACCCGAGAGCGGGCAGAGGACCCCAAACCCGACCATGTTCGTGAGGAGGTCCATCCCGGCGACGCCTTTCCAGTGAATGCCGGGAACGGAGTACGCGAAGGAGAGCGCGATGATCAGGATTGTCAGCACGAGGAACCCTTGCGTCCCGACGAGAGATGTGAACGGGCCGCCTCCGCCGCCAGGGCTGTACCGGACGAGACTCCCGGAAACGTACGCGGCGAGGACGAGGCCCATGGCGGCGAAGCCGAATGCAGCGAGGAGGAGCGTGTCGCGCTCCATCAGTCCTTCGCCGATCAGTTCCTCCACGACCTGAACGTACTTCTTGCGGGGATTCACGCGGTCGGTCGTCCCCATGTCGTGATACACGTTCAGGAGGAGCGTGAAGGTCCCGAGCAGCGGACCGACGACGATCATGCCGAGCACGACGCGGAGGTCATCGACGAACAGATGCCGCAGCGCCGTGGGTTGCGCGAGCACCCATCCGATGTACAACGGCGCGACGGAGACGATCCAGAACTTCACGCCCCCGATGCTGACGATTAGCTCCGAGAGGTCGCTCGGTGAGAGGTGGAGCTCCTTCGTCCCTCGGATATCACTTGTGAGACCCATCGCACGGGACATCGGCAACCCCTGCATGAAAATGCCGCGCGTTCGGCCGGCTGCCTGATCGCTTCCCCGCTCCAGTTCGAACAATCTCGCAACGATCCGATCTAGGCGTCCGAATCTGGCAAAGGGAGGAATGGAGCCGATACGTTTAAGCCCCGTCACCTCGAACGAATTCAGGCCCCCGGACCGCGGGTAATGGTACGCGTTCGGCCTGGGGAGATCGGCCTCGCCGAGAGGCCCGAGGCACCGTCAGTGAAGGCACAACCGTACCGCGCGGCCGTCCTCTTCCTCATCCTCGCGGCAGTCGCCTTCGTTCCGTTCATCCTCGCTCCCGTGAACGGGTCCGTCTCTGGGACGGCGGGTTCTGCTGACCACCCAAACGGTCTGGTATCCGCGGGTCCCCGTCCACTCTCCGGCGGAGTGGTCGTTAGCTCCGATCCACGGGTCGTCCGGAATGCCACGAACCTGATCGGGGACGGAACGTTCGACGCGATACCCGGACCCTGGATCTACACAAGCGGGACGACCGGCGCGGTCACCGCGTCACGCGATCCGACGGCCCGGGCGCGACTCGGCCACACGACGCCCGTCCTCCGGTTTGATTCGATGGACGACGTCTTCGGAGCGACCCCATGGACGGCCGCGGTGTCCAATCAGCAGTCGTCCAGCAACCTCTCCCAAGAGACCGCCATCCGGACGGAAGGGAACGGCTCGTTGAAGGACGACGTGATGATCGCGCAGAGCAATCAGTGGGCCGGCGCGATCCGAGACGATCCGCTTCCATGGAACTGGTCCGGCTACGACCGCCTGGCGATTCGGATGGACAAGGCGACGCCGGGCACTCTGTGGGCATGGGTGTACGTCCAGGACGAAGCGGGAGGGAATGCGTGGGGCCTGTTTTCCCTGGTCACGGGATGGTATCGGTACCCCGTCGACCTGAACACGCCTCTCGATGTCTCGAAAGTAACCTACGTCGAGGTGGCTTTTGCGGGAGCGGCGGGGACCGCCGGCACCGTCTACATTGACGATATCGTGTTGTTCAATTCCACTGCGTTCGCCGAGAGCGCTCGCGTCGCCCAGACGTTCACGAAGTCGACTCCGACCGGTGCGAGCCCGAATTCGCTGCGGCTCGTCTTCGACCTCGAAGCCACTTCGTCGTCGAGTGTCGTTGCGAACCTGGAAGTCACCATCGGAAACACCGTTGAATGGTCCGAGACTCCCGTGGCCCAGGGGACCCGCACGGTCGAGGTGGACCTCAGCGGCGATACGGCCCTGCAGGCGACCGGTTCGTTCACCCTGGCCGTTTCACTCCGGCTCAATCGCACCGGGTGGGAAGAGCCGTCCATGACGGCGTGGATCGACAATGTCACGCTGGTCATCCCCGGCACCCTCGCGCGGATCGCGGTCACACCGACGACGGCTTCCGTCCTCGTCGGCCAGACGGCGACATTCACCGCAGGGGGCTGGGACACGGACGGCAATCCGGTCCCGCTCACCGTAACGAATTGGTCCTCCACGATCGGGCAGATCGTCGCCGTCAACGGCACCGCCGCCCGGTTTGAGGCGCCGACCCAACCGGGGACCGGGGTAGTCTCCGCGACACAGGGGATCATCCGAGGTAGCGCAAACGTGACCGTCGAGCCACCGATTGCGGTCGTCCCTCCTACCTCTCCCTGGGACACGATGCTGTGGCCCGTGTTCGCCATGCTCGTCAGCGCGCTCGGCGCGGCCGGGTTCGTCGCGATCCGTCGGTCCGCGAACCATGCCTTCCGAATCGAGGACCTGTTCCTCATCAACCGCGAAGGACTCCTGATCGCGCACACGACGAGCCGTCGCGATTCGCACGGCGACGAAGACATCCTCGCCGGCATGTTGACGGCCATCATGTCCTTCGCGCAGGACGTGTTCCAGGAGGAAATCGGGGGATTGAGGCAATTCGAAATCGGAAACAAGACGGTCGCCTTGGAGCCCTCCGAACACGTGTACGTCGCCGCGATCGGATCGGGCCCAATCCGGAATCGCCTTTCCACCAGCCTGCGGGATTTCCTCGTCGATATCGAGGAACGATACGGGGACCGGCTCCAGTGGTGGTCCGGGATGAACGAAGACCTACTCGGGATCGACGCAATGGTTCAATTGTTCGCGCGCCGCGAGCGGTACCGTTGCGGCGACTGGAAACGCCACGCGGCGCCGGGAACGGAACCGAAGGCCGTCGCGACGCCCGAAGGTCCTGGATCTGCGATTCACATTGTGATCGTCCCGAAAGAACCGATGCGGCCACTGTAGCGATCACTTTGCGAGTGCCTCGAGGAGAATTACTCCGCCAACGAGCAAGTACAGCGCGTACACATCGCCACCGAACGCGAGCACGAGGAGCCCCGCGAATAGCGCGACGCTGCGGCTGGTGTTCAGGATGAACTCCCGCGTTGCGGTGACCGCTGGGATCGAGTCCTCCATGCGATCCACGAGAATCGTATAGATGAACGACGGCGCGACCACGGCGGTCATCGAAAGCCAGCCGATGGCGAAAGCGAATGATCCGAGATCCCGAGAGACGAACGCGAGCAGGCAAGCGGGGACGGAAAGGACCGGTCCAAGGAGGAGAAACGGACTCCGAGCCTTCACCCGATCCGATACCTGACCGAGCACCACGGCGGCGATGCCAGCCGCCAGCGAGAAGAGCGCGAACAGGAGGCCGAGGGCGAACGAATCCCGGGTGAGAAGAAACGAGCCGAGGGGGGTGGCCACGGAGAGCAATCCGTCGACGCCTCCCTGTCCCGCGAATGCGAGGGCGGTCCGCGATCCCATCCGTCGCAAGTCAATGAGGTATGAGAAGGACTCCTCTCGCGGCACGAGTCGACGCGCGCGGATCAGGTTGGCGGCCAAGATGAGCCCTCCGAGCGAGAAGAGGAACGGAAAACCCACGGTGACGGCCAGATACCCGCCGAGGACCGGGGCGACGACGGCGACCGTAGTGAACGTCGCGGTGACGCCCGCCAAGCGGCCCGCGCGGTTCGCCGGACTCGTTTCTCGGACGAGCAAGGAGTTCATGGGGAGCCAGAAGAGCGGGAGGTAAACGCCGAAGGCCAGGCCGCCGACCAGCACGGCCCAGTTCGCCGGCAGGAACGCGAAGGCGAAGTGACCCGCGGCCATGGTCGCGAGGCCGACCGTCATGCTCGTCCTCGCAGGAATCGGCCGCCCGCGCGCCATGAGGAGGACCCCGAGCGCCGCGGTGAGGAACGCGATCACCCACAGCAGCGTCGCGACCCGGAAGTCGAGCAGGCTGACCAGGTAGACGATCCAGAAACTGCCGGTCATCTGGTTGCCGAACGACTGGACCGCCACGAGCCCGAGCAGCTCGCGATACCGGAAGCGCTGCGAGACCCGAAACGGGGGCGGGGCCGGCGGGGCAGAGACCATTCGGGCCGCACCGACGCATGCCCCTGTACAAAGAGACTTCGCTCCGAGTTCCGCGTCTCATCGGGAGGCAGCGGCCCCTTCGCAATCGGAATCGTGACGGATGCGATGGGGAACCATGGGCCGATTGTTATCCAGCCCCGTTCGAGGAATCGAACGCACCGAAAGGTCACCGCGTTGAGGCGACCAGCGATTCGAGCAGATCGAGGATCGCCGCCTCGCTCTCCACGTTGAGTCGGGCCGAGGACGCCGTGATGCCGACCCGGATGGAAAACGCACTCGGAGGGAGCGAAGCGAACAACGCCTCGTCCGTCCAGTCGTCGCCGGCCGCCAAGATGAAGCCCCAAGGTTCGCGGGCCAGATGCGTCGCAAAGTGAGTGCCTTTGCTCACACCGCTCCGTCGGATCTCGACGACCTTGTTCCCCGGCAGGACCTGAAGATCGAAGTTGGCAGTCAGCGTGGTCAGGATGTCGACCAGGTCCTTCGCCGCGAGGGTCCCGGATTCCACATCAGCGGAACGATAGTGCCATGCGATCGAGAAATCTTTCTCCTCGAGGGAGGAGCCTGGAACCCGATCGAGGAAACGCTCCATCACAGGTCGTAGGCGGACCTTCCAGCCTTCCTCGAGCGGGAGCGTGGAACGCCACTCCCGGTCCCCGCGGTCTCGGACCCACGCGCCGTGTTCCGCGATGAGCGTCAAGGGGAGCTCCCCGAACCATTTCTCCAAGTCCCGTCGCGGCCGGCCGCTCACGAGCACGACGTGGTTCGTCGAATCCGACACGAGCCCCTTCAGGATTCCCGTGACACGGGCGTCCGGGAGTGCAGTCTCCCGATTCACCGACAAGGAGACGAGGGTTCCGTCATAGTCGAAGAGAAGGAGCCGTCGATCCGCCTTCCGGTACGCTTGCCGGATCTCCTTCCGATGCGCGTCCGATAGCCTCTTCGAAGTGAGATCCTCGGAGAGCCGGACGGCGTCGTCGAGGCGCTCGAGGAACCGCGTCGCCCACGTCCGAGCGTCGTAGCGTCGGAGCCGCTCCTGCATCGCCCGGATTCGCCAGGCCTGCTCCTCCGGCGGCATCGTGAGCGCCCGATGGATCGCGCCCACAACATCCTCCACGTCGTTCGGGTTCACGATGAGGGCCTCGCGCATCTCCTTCGATGCGCCGGCCATCTCGCTGAGGACGAGGACGCCCCGCGGCTCCTGCTTCGCGGCCACATACTCCTTCGCGATGAGGTTCATCCCGTCTCGAAGAGGGGTGATGATCGCCACATCGCTCACTCGGTAGAGGGCGATGAGCTCGTCGAAGTCGAGTTGGCGGTAGACATATCGGATCGGCGACCACGCAATCGTGCTGTACCGGCTGTTGATGCGCCCGACGCGCTCGTCGATTGCCCGCTTCAGCCGCGCATACTCGGCGACTCGCTCGCGCGACGGCACCACGGCGAGGAGGTAGGTGATCTTTCGACGCCACTCCGGGTGCAGCTCGAGGAATCGTCCGAACGCATCGAGCCCTTCCGGGATGCCCTTCGTGTAGTCGAGGCGGGAGATCGAGAAGAGGAGCTTCGACGGTTCCAGCCCTTTCCTCAGTCGCGCGATCGAACGGCCGGCGGAGGGACCGATCGAGGTCGAATTGAACTTCGCGACATCGACCCCGAGAGGGAACACATCTACTTGGACGGCCCGATGACCCGCGACGATCGTGCCAATCCGGTTGTCGAGGCCCAGGTCCCGCAGGACGCTTCCCAGGAATGCGCGGGCGTAGTCGTAGGTGTGGAAGCCGATCAGGTCGGCGCCGAGCATCCCTTGAAGGATTTCCCGGTGCCACGGGAGGAGACGAAACACATCATACGGCGGGAAGGGGATGTGGAGGAAGAATCCGACCCGGGCCTCGGGAACCCGTTCCCGAATCAATCGAGGCAGGAGCAGGAGATGATAGTCGTGGATCCACAGCTGATCGCTAGGGCGGAGCGCCCGCACAATCGCGTCCGCGAACCTCGCGTTGACGGCCCGATACGCCTCCCATTCCGAGGCCGAGTATTTCGCGTACGTGGAGAAGGAGTGAAACAACGGCCACAACGTCCCATTCGAAAAGCCGGCGTAGTACGGGCGGGCAAGGGCGTGAGGAAGAACAACGGGGACGCAGTCGAACTCTCTCTCGAGGCGCGCGGTGACTTCCTTGGTTTCGCCGGGTGCGATGTTGCCCGGCCATCCAAACCAGCGAGCCTGCAATTCTCGATGAAACGAGGCGAGGCCCGCCGCGACTCCGCCGGGATTCGGCTGCACATCGAGGCGGTTCCCGATTCGCCGAACGGTGACCGGAAGACGGTTCGAGACGAGGATGAGGGTCATGTTCGCAAAGAGCCCGTCATCGATCCAGTGGCGGTTGGCCAAGTCGCTGATGGCGTCTCTGGATCTGGTTCGGGGATACGGGCTTGCCGAGTGCGGGAGGACATCCTGCATAATAATGCTGCGTCGCAACGACCTTTCGAGCACGCGGTATCGCGCGACGAAGACGAATTGTTGGAACTGCTTCCACGCGTTCCAAAGGAGTGCGCGGCTGCTGCCCCGAAAGCGTTTATAGCTCGTGCCTTGATAGGCGCCGCCTGCGGGGATCGCCTAGCCTGGTAGGGCGCTGGATTGCTAAGGACGAAATCCCGTCCGCAAGGATCCAGTGCGCTCTGCGCCCGGGGGTTCAAATCCCCCTCCCCGCGCGGATGTTCGCGGATCTGACATTAAGTGCTCCCGATGAGAACCACGGGGAACGGTTCAAGAAGGGGGCTCGGGGATAGCCCTCGTCCTTCGATGCCGCGAGAGCCAATGAAGTCGAAGGTCGTCCTTCTGGGCGACGGCGGAGTGGGGAAGACCTCGCTCGTCCGCCGATTCGTCGTCGACCAGTATCGGGACGACTACATCACCACGGTCGGCACGAAAGTGTCGAAGCGAAGCCTGAGCCTCGGATCGCCCCTGGCCGAAGTCGAGATGGTCATGCAGATCTGGGACGTCCTTGGGCAGAAAGGATACAGCGGGGTGCAGGAGACGGCGATCAAGGGAGCCCAAGGCGTCCTGCTCGTGTACGACGCCACGAACGACGAGAGCCGCCGCGCCCTCGAGGACTACTGGATCCCGGCCGTCTGGAGGCTCGCGGGGCGAATCCCCACGGTCTTCGCAGGCAACAAGTCCGACCTCGTCCCGGATCGGGTCTGGGCCGAGGAGTACCTGTACTTCCTGACGCAGAAGTATTCGTGTCCCGGAATCCTGACGAGCGCGAAGACGGGGGACCGGGTCGAGTCGTCCTTCAAGGCGCTCGGGGAGCAGATCCTGCAGGCCGCCGGCCATCCGATTCGACGGATCGCGCTCGTGACGCCCCCGCAGGAGCCCGTCGACCGCCTGATTCGCGTGACGGACAAGATCATGACGGACTTCTGCTACCACATGGGCGGCGTGGAGACGGGCATGCCCATCGTGAAGCGTCAGCTCGGTCTCGCCGGCCTCGACGTCCGCGCGCCGACGACGGACGCCATCCGGACCCTCATCGAGAGGCTCGCGGTCGTCGAACAGGACTTCAAGGGCGCGGAAGAAATCCTATCGAACCGCGAACGGCGACTCGACTGGCTCGTTGGGACCGACTCGTGATGCGCGAGGAACGCTAGTGAGCTAACGGGAAGTTCTTCTCGCCGGCGCGAATCGGCACCGACAGCCAGTTCTCCCGCGGCGGGAATGGGCACACGTAGTCGTTGCTGTATGCGCAGTACGGGTTGTACGCCAGGTTGAAGTCGATCACGTATTCGTCCGTCGGCTGTTCCTCGATGTCGAGGTATCGACTCGCCCCGTACGTCTCCTTGCCAGACGTCGCGTCCCGGAACGGGACGAACAGGCTCTCGTCCGCGTGGTGATGGCCCGGCTGAGGGACCGACTTGAACGCGGCGAGCCGTTGCTTCGTGCCGTCGATCTCGAACTCGAACACGCCGTACCGAATCATCTCCCGAGGAACGCCCTTGGAGGTCGCGAGCACGACTCGTTGGGGATTCGGGTCTTTGATCAGCTTGGCGCGGACGCGGTACTTCGGATCCGGAGGAAAATATGCGAGGCCCTCAAGCTTGTGGCGGAGCTCGTGCAGGATCGGGGACTCGGCGTCCTCCTTGAAGAAGAAGTCTTTCTCGCGACGCATCGCCTCGATTTCCTTCCCATAGTCCTCGGCGGAACCTTTGGGCGACATCGCGGGCCCGACCGTCATCGTCCGCCATAAATCTGTGCGAATCACATCGAGTAGAGGTGCTCCTTCGCCTTCCCAAGGAGTTCCTTCTCGGTCTGGCCGAGGTGCGTCGCGGGAATCTTCGTCTCGACGAGGCCGAGGATCTGCGTGGCAGCGGCGATCTTCTGCGCCTGGATCGCCTGATGGACCAATTCGGCGGCAATGCGCGCCTTCAATTTCGACAGGCCCGCATCCTCCGGGGCGATCTCGAGCATCTCCTCAACGAGCTTGAGCGACTCGTCGAAACGGCCCGTCCTCGCGAACGACTTCACCGCGCGTTCGAGCATCGCGAAGCGATGAACCGTCCCGGGATCGAGCGGCATGGAGATCCGGCAAAGTTCGTGCAGGGCTTATGATTTGCGACGGTCTAGTATCGGGCCATCTCGGGTTCGATCTTGTCCGCCCACTCGTCGATCCCGCCGACGAGGTTCTTCACCTTGCGGAAGCCAATCTCCCGGAGGAAGTTCGTGATCCGACCCGAGCGGACGCCGGTCTTGCAGTACACGACGATTTCGTCGGCCGTGCTGAGCTCGTTCACTCGGGAAGGAACCTGGGCCACCGGCATCAGGACCGCCTTGTCCAAGCGGGCGATCTCCCATTCCATCGGCTCTCGAACGTCGAGGAGGACGACCGCTTTGCCCCCATCGATCTTCTCCTTCAGCTCCGCGACCGTGATCTGGAACTCCTCCCCGACCTGCTCCGACGGACCTCGCAAGCCGCAGAACTCCTCGTAGTCGATGAGTTCCTTGATCGTCGGATTCGATCCGCAGATCGGGCACTCGGGGTTCTTGCGCAGCTTGAGCTCCCGGAACCTCATCCGCAGGGCGTCGAATACGAGCAGACGACCGATGAGCGTGTCGCCTCTCCCGAGGAGGAGTTTGATCGTCTCGATCGCCTGGATCGATCCGACAATGCCCGGGAGCACGCCGAGCACCCCGCCCTCCGCGCACGACGGGACCAGGCCGGGGGGCGGAGGTTCGGCGTACAGACACCGGTAACAGGGGCCCTTGGCCGCGTGGAAGACGCTCGCTTGGCCTTCGAAGCGGAAGATCGATCCGTAGACGTTCGGCTTGTTCAGGAGGACCGTCGCGTCGTTCACGAGGTACCGGGTCGGGAAGTTGTCCGTTCCATCGATGACGACGTCGTAGTCTTTCAGGATCTCCAGTGCGTTGTCCGAGGTCAGGCGCGTCTCGTACGTCTGCACGTCGACGTTCGGGTTGATCTGGGCGACCCGTTCTTTCGCGACCTCGATCTTCTTGCGGCCGACGTCCTTCGTCCCGTACAGCACCTGGCGCTGCAGGTTCGTCTCGTCGATCACGTCGAAGTCGACGATCCCGAGACGGCCGACGCCGGCGGCGCCGAGGTATTGCGTGAGCGGAACGCCGAGCCCTCCGGCGCCGATGATCAGGGCGGACGACTGCTTGAGTTTCAACTGCCCCGCCATGCCGACTTCGGGCAGGATCAGATGCCGGGAATAGCGTTTGATTTCCGCCGGCATGAGGACGTCTTTGCGCTTCGCCCCGAGCCGATCCATCAGCGAAAACGAACCGCCCGCGATGCTCGGGACGATCGAAATCGTGTCTCCTTCCTTCAGGGGGGTCGCATCCTTCTCGAGATAGCGGATGTCCTCCTCGTTGACGTAGACGTTCACGAAATTCCGCAATCGGCCGTTGTCCGCATAGAGATGACGTCGAAGCTGGTCGAAGCGGTCCACGAGGTCTCCGAGGGCCTGTTCGACGCTTTCGGCCTCGACCTCCACCGCATCGTGGTTCGCCGCGTATTGACGGAGGGCCGTCGGAATGACGATCCGGACCGCAGCCATGGTCGTGCCTGTTCCATGACGGTGTTATACTTAAGGTTCGTCCCGCGGATGCTGCGCATCCGAATCACCGGAGAGAGCATGGGCCGGAGATGCCGGGTGGGTTCAACCACGGACGATCTCTTCGGGCCGGAACGATCCGGTGGCCTCGTCGAACTGCCAGGCGGTCACGTCTTTCGGATGTCCCTCGACGACACTCGCGATCACGTACGACAACCAGCTCGCGGCGCGGGATCGATCGTACTCGGAGGGAGCGGCGGGATGGTCAGGATGGCTGTGGTAGATCCCGATGAGATCGAGGTTTTTCTTTCGCACATCGTCGTCGACCCGGAGGAGCTCAAGGGGATCGACCGTGTATCGCCGCGGCCGGTTCTCCGTCGCGACGTTCCGGGCCCGGCGGGATTCCATTACGCGCCGCGGAGCACTCGAATGGCCGATGAGAAAACCGCAGCATTCTTCCGGATACGCCTCGCGCGCATGGTCCTGAATCGCTTGAAGGACCGCGTTCGGGATCTCGATCGTCACGGTGCCTCCTCCCAATAGCGCTCCCCGAGGTAGTTCGCTCCCGCATCCGAAAAGACGGTCACAATCACGCCCTCGCGAATTCGCTCCGCGAGGCGCAAGGCCGCGTCGAACGCCGCACCGCTCGACGTGCCGACGAGGATCCCTTCCGCCCGAGCGAGCCGGCGAGTCGCGGCTTGGGCGTCCTCCGTCGCGACGAACATCATCTCGTCCGCCAAGCTCGGATCCCAGATCCCCGGGACGAGAGACGTCTCGAGATGCTTCACGCCTTCGAGGCCGTGGAGCGGACTGTCCGGTTGCACCCCGACGAGACGCACCGTCCGATTCATCTTCCTCAGATAGCGTCCGACGCCGACGAAGGTCCCCGTCGTCCCGAGGCAGGCCACGAAATGCGTGATCGTCCCGGCGGTTTGTTCCCAGATCTCGGGACCGGTCGACTCGAAATGGGCCCGCCAGTTCGCCTCGTTGTTGTACTGGTCGAGATACCGGTACTTCCGCGGCTCGGAGGCCGCGACCGCTTTGGCACGTCGCTGCGCGCCGTCCGTCCCCTCGGTGGCGGGCGTGAAGACGAGCTCGGCCCCGAACGCCTTCAGGGTCCGCTTGCGCTCCGTGCTGAGGTTCGCCGGGACGCACAGAGTCACACGATATCCTTCGGAGGCCCCGAGCATCGCGAGCGCGATCCCCGTGTTCCCCGACGTCGCGTCGAGGAGGATCTCGTCCCTCGTCAGGCCCGCACGCTCGGCGGCGCGCAACATCCCGAGCGCGGCGCGGTCCTTGACGCTCCCGCCCGGATTCTGCCATTCGGCCTTCGCATACAGGCGCACGCTATGAGCGACGTGCGCCGCCAATCGGTCGAGGCGGAGGAGCGGGGTGTTCCCGATGAGGTCCGCCACGCGCGAGGCCTTCGGCGACTTCACAGCCGAACGCATGAGATCGAACGCCTCAGGTCGCGACGTCCGCCTTCTGGCCCAGCGCGAGTTTGAGCACGTGAAGGGAGAGGAGGGCGCATTTCAGACGGACGGCACTCAGGGGGATACCGAGTTGCTTCAGCACCGCGTCGCGGCCGAGGCCTTCGGCGTCGGAGAGCGGCATCCCCTTCACCATCGTCGTGAGCATCGATGCGCTCGCCTGACTGATCGCACAACCCTGGCCCTCGAACTTCACCTCGGCGATTCGGTCGGAGCCATCGACCTTCACATGGAGGACGACCTCGTCCCCGCACAGCGGGTTCGAGTCCCGGGCGTTCTTCGTGGCGCCGGCGAGCAGGCCCTTGTTCCGCGGGTGTTTGTAGTGGTCCAGGATCTGTTCCTGATACATGTCGTACGAGATCGACATCAGGCGAAGACCTCCTGGACCTTCTTGATGCCGGCGACGAGCGCGTCCGCGTCGTCCATGTCGTTGTAGATGTAGAAGGAGGCCCGCGCGGTCGCGGGGAGGTTGAACCGCTCCATGAGGGGCTGGGCGCAATGGTGGCCCGAACGGACGCAGATGCCTTCGACATCGAGGATCGAGGCGATGTCGTGTGGGTGCGCGCCATCGATCGTGAAGGACACGACGCCGGCCCTCTTCTTGACGTCCTTCGGGCCGTACGTCTGAACCCCTTTCAAGCGGGCGAGCTTCTCCAGGGCGTACTCGGTAATCTCCATCTCATGCCCGCGGACCGCCTCCATGCCGATCTTCGTGAGGTAGTCCACTGCGACCCCGAGCCCGATCGCCCCGGCGATGTTCGGCGTCCCGCCCTCGAACTTGTACGGGACGTCGTTCCACTTTGCGGACCCGAGGTGCACTTCTCGGATCATCTCTCCGCCGCCGAGCAGCGGTTCCGTCGCCTCGAACAACTCCTGCTTCCCGTACAACACGCCGATCCCCGTGGGGCCGAGCATCTTGTGGCCGCTGAAGGCGAGGAAGTCGGCATCGAGATCCTGGACGTCAATCGGCATGTGCGGCGCCGCCTGGGCCGCGTCGACGACGCAGATCGCCCCGACTTCGTGCGCCCGTTTCGCGATCTCCTTGACCGGGTTGATCGTCCCCAGGACATTGGAGCAGAGACTCACCGTCACGATCTTCGTGCGGTCCGTCAGGAGGTCGTCGTACTGCTCCATTCGCAGCGTGCCGTCGTCCTTGACGTCGACGTACTTGAGCACCGCGCCTTTGTGGTCCTTCACGAAATGCCACGGCACGTGGTTGGAGTGGTGCTCCATGACCGTCCCGACGATCTCGTCGCCCTTCTGGATCTTCCCTTTCAGGCCGTAGCCATACGCCACGAGGTTGAGCGATTCCGTCGTGGACTTCGTGAAGGCGATCTCGGTAGGCGATTTCGCCTGGATGAACGCGGCGATCTTCTCGCGCGCTCCCTCGTACTCCCGCGTGGACTCTTCCCCGAGCTCGTAGATCGCGCGGTGGACGTTCGCGTTGTACCTCGAGTAGAAATCCGACGTCGCGTCGATCACCTGTTTCGGCTTCTGGGATGTCGCCGCGCTGTCGAGATAGACGAGCCGCTTGTCCCGGATGGTGCGCTGGAGGATCGGGAAGTCCGCCTTGATGGCGGGCACGTTCAGCATCACCTTCGCGGGTTTCGCCATGCGGTACCCCCTTGCCATGACCGGCTCAATACTTGAGTCTTCTTGCGACGGGACATCAGCCGACCCCGCCTCCGAGTTCCAGCTCGATGAGGCGGTCCACTTCGACCGCGTACTCGATGGGGATCCGCTTCGTCACCACCTCGGCGGTCCCGAGGATGACCATCCGGAGCGCCTCGTCCTTCGTCACCCCGCGGGACGCCATGTAGAAGAGCATTTCGTCGCTCACCTTGCGGACGGATCCCTCCTGGACGATCTCCGCGTCCGCCTCGTCAAGTTCGATCGAGGGGGCGGTCTCGGCGCGGGACTCCGCATCGAGCATCAGCGAGGACCATTCGATCCTCGATTCGACCCCGGTCGCTCCCGGTTCCACCCGCACCGCCGAATGCAAGGTCGCCCGTCCCCCGCGCTGGACGATGCCGCGGTTGATGATTTTCGATCGGGTCCGCGGGGCGAGGTGGATCATCTCCGCGCCGACGTCTGCGTGCTGACCCGTTCCCGCGAGTGCGACCCCGACGAATTCCGCCGAGGCCCCGGGACCGAGGAGATCCGCCCGTGGAATCTTCCAAGTCCGCCGAGAGCCCAAGTTCGCGTCGACCCATTCGACGCTCGCGCCCTCGTGGACGAGCGCGCGTTTCGTGACGAGGTTGTCCACCTCTCGGGCGAAGTTCTGGAGGGCAATGTACCGCACGTGGGATCCGGGCATCGCGATGACCTCGATGGCGGACACGTGCAGCTGGTCCGGGGTGTACACGGGCGCGGTGCATCCCTCGATGTAGGTGACGTCGGCGCCGCGGTCGGCCACGATCACGTTTCGCTCGAACGGCTCGACCTTCGCGTAGTCCTCGCGGATCTCCGCCTGCAGGGGAATCTCTACGCGGACGCCGGCCGGCACATAGAGGAAGGATCCGCCGGACCACAAGGCGGCATTGAGCGCCGCGATCGAATGTGCATCGACCGGGATCGCGGTTGCGTAATGGGCCTTCACGAGGTTCGGGTCGTGGGTGACGGCGGAAGCCAATCCGCGGAACACCACCCCGCGCGACTCGAGATCGCTCCGGACCGTCCGGTACGCGGCTTCGGATTCCGCGAGCGCGCCAAGGCCGGGAACGAGGCCCGGTTCTCGGACCTCGGCGATGGATGCGCGCGGGATCGCCTCTGCCTGGACCATCCCATCGAAATCGACGTCCCGCAAGAACGAGGCCCACGAAGGCACCCCGTCGGAATGCAACCGCTCCAGGGCTCGAAGTCGCAAGCGCAGCATCCACTCGGGCTCGCGGCGCGATTTCGAGAACGCACGGATGCGGTCGGTACTCGGTCCCGGACCGATGGATACGGGACCGCCCGCATCTTGTTCGGAGGCGGTCCGGGGAGCGTCCGCGGACACGATCCTCACTCCAGCGAAACGGTCTCCTGCTTCCTCTCCAGGGCCGCTTCCAGGGTGTGCCAAGCCAAGCTCGCGCACTTCACGCGGACCGGGAACTCGCAGACGCCGGACAGGACCGCGAGCTTGCCGAGGGAGGCATCGACCGGATCCCCCGGGCGGGCCGTGACCATCTTGTGGAATCTCTCGAAGAGGCGATGGGCGTCTGCTTTCGACTTGCCCTTCACCGCGTCCGTCATCAGCGACGCCGACGCTTTCGAAATCGCGCACCCCTGGCCCACGAAGGAGATGTCCTCAATCGTTCCGTCGTCGAGGCGCAGGTACACGGTCACCCGGTCCCCGCACAGCGGGTTGTGGCCCACGGCCGTCGCGCTCGCGTCGGCAATCTCCCGGAAATTGCGGGGCCTCTTGTTGTGATCCAGGATCGTATCCTGGTACAGCTCTCGGAGATCCGCCATCAAAGGGCCTCCCGCGCGGTTGCGCGGTTCCAGGGAGATAGCATCGAATCGCGCTTCATAAGGTCTCCCCGAGCCCAGCGCCCTTCGGCAGGCGCGAGACGATCATCTGATCGAGCTTGATCCGGATCGGGGCGACTTTCACCTGATTCACGACATCGGCCGCGAACGCATACGTCAGGATGTTCCGCGCCGCCTCCTCGTCGATGCCCCGCGATCGGAGATAGAACACCGCGTTCTCGTCGAGCTGTCCGATCGTGGAGGAGTGGTTGCACTTCACGTCGTCGGCGAGGATCTCCAGGCCCGGCGTGCTGTCGACGAACGCCTCCTTCGACAGGAGGAGGTTCTTGTTCGTCTGTCGCGCGACCGTCTTCTGCGCATCCTTGCGGACGTAGATGTTCCCGTTGAACACGCCTCGGGACCGGCCGCCCAAGATGCCTCGGTACAGCTCGACGCTCGTGCACGCGGGCGCGACGTGGTCGATCCGGGTGTAGTTGTCCGCCTGCTGCGTCCCCGAGGTCATGTACAGACCATTCAATGTGAGGCTTCCGCCGGGGGCCCGAAAGAGCGTATGCACGTAGTTCCGAACGAGGCTGCCGCCGAAGGATATCGAATGC